>NZ_JAVJNP010000084.1:0-61884 GCF_040217205.1 Coleofasciculus sp. A1-SPW-01
ATCATAACGCAGCTATCAACATAAAAAATAGAGCGGAGGGGCATCCCGTTCTTAAAGCTCAACGTCTCCTACGCAATAGCCGGATTGGTTGAGAAGCCTACACTATACCTGTACTCAGGTTAGTGTAGGAGTATGTCACTAACCCAATCTTCGATGCCAGCTACTATTTCAAAAGAACCACAATGCCTGTATGTATCTGGTCGCAGCACTAGGGTTCGGTTAATTCGGTTGAATCCTTTACGGGTTTTTCCTTGATGACCTGGTTGTCCTCCCGGTCGCCGTTTGCGTTTGTCTTTTTCCTTGTAGTGCGAGCATCTTGCTCGCTACTAATATCCATAGGATTTACGCAAAGCCTCTATGTGTAGAGTGCGATAGGGTCGCATAACGCACCTTTTCCACCTTATGTGGTGTAGCTGCGTAAGTCCTGATCCAATCTCACTGGAATGTTAAATCGGGCGCACATCGGTAATTGGGCGCACGTCGGTAATCGGGCGCACGTCGGTGCGCCCCTACGATGAATGGTGCAAGATGTAAGGTTGATGCACTAAAGTGCTTACTACGAACCCAAAAAACATCAATGTCTAAATCTCAGCAAAATCCTATCTGTCACACCGCCCAGCCTAGTGCTGAATTTTACTCGATTTTCTCAGATGCCGAAATTTTAGATATCCTTCAAACCTTAGCCAGCCGACGCGAAATTAGCCTCAAATATTTCTACAAAGGTCAAGGCGCAAACATCTGGGATAATTTTTATCTCAACTATCTGCGTCCACGCTGGTATCGACCTGTTAATCGGGAAATTGCCCTGTTAAACGATAATTTTGAAGTGATCACCCGCAAAATACACGCTGTCAACACTGTTAATCTTATCGATGTCGGCGCTGGCAATTCCTATCCGGTCAAACAGTTTATTCGTCGGCTGCATCGCTTAGGCAAAATTACTCGATATATTGCCTTGGACATTAGCGAAGACTTACTCAAGGTATCCCAGCAAAATATAAAAAAATGGTTTCCTCACATCGAGTTTATCAGCGACAGGATTGATATAGAAAATCATTCACTATCCCAAATCTTATTAAACCATCAGGTAAACCTAAAAACTGACGATACCGCCCAAATTATTTTGCATTTAGGCGTAACTATGGGCAATCATCACAATAGAACCGCAGTCCTGCAAAATTTTAGAGACAGTATGGGATACAATGATGTCCTTGTCTTCACTAACGAAATTGGTTCTAACTGTCAATGGGATGGAACGGTGAGAGGGGGGTTAAAGTATCATGTAGATCAAGTCTATGCTTGGGTAAAAAAGGCGATGGGGATTCGAGCAGAAGACTGTGAACTGGTGCGAAAGTATGACCCGAAAACTGATAGTATTGTGGCGATGATTAAATTTCGTCAGAACTATCGGATAAATTTTAGGTTAATGGGAGAGGATGAATGTCTTGAAATTGCTGAAGGTGAAGAGATTGCGATTTGGAGACAGCATAAGTTTGAAATACCTGAACTGGTGCGAGAAATAGAACAGGCTGGACCCCAACTGATCCACTACAAGACTGACAACTATTCATCGAATATTATGGTAATTTGTGAGATTGATTAGCTGTCATGTATTTAAATTGAGTATTAGTAGTAAGCAAGATGCTCAATGTAGTGAGCAAGATGCTCACACTACGTCCTAGCGATTCATCTGGTCGGTCAATCAGAGATTCGACGGCTCGACTGAGCACTCGCCGAACGTCCGTGAGGCTTGGAGCCGATAAGCTGATAGTATTTATACTGACATCCTACCCGCGCCAGAAAAGGCGAACGGATGGTGCGCCGTTTCCCTAATAATCATGGCTAAGAAATCGAAGACAACGACCGAGGTTAGTCTGAGAGACCCTAAATACTACTTCAACCGGGAACTCAGTTGGTTGGAATTTAACGATCGCGTTTTGCATGAAGCCCTCGATTCCCGAACCCCACTGCTGGAACGCTTGAAGTTTCTGGCAATCTTTAGTTCAAACCTGGATGAATTCTTTATGGTTCGGGTGGCGGGTTTGAAGCAGCAGGTGGAAGCGGGGGTGACATCCCTAACTGCTGATGGTCGCACACCTAGCGATCAATTGGATGGGATTAATCATCGGTTACTCCCCATGGTCAAGGAACAACATGAACATTTTGAACAAATCCTGCGACCATTATTGGCAAAACAGGGGATCTACCTGCTGGAGTACATGGATTTGAACTCCGAACAGCGGACTTATTTGCAAAACTACTTTGAGGAGCAAATTTTTCCGGTTCTGACGCCGCTAGCGGTTGATCCTAGCCACCCGTTCCCCTATATTTCCAACCTGAGTCTGAATCTAGCGGTGGTGGTCAAAGATCCTGAGCAGGGCGAGGAATTTTTTGCCCGGGTGAAAGTTCCCAAAGTCTTACCTCGATTTGTCGCCCTTCCCGAACCGTTACGAGAACGGCAAAAGGGAAAACCTGCTCTTTGGATGGGCGTTCCCCTAGAACAGGTGATTGCCCATAATTTAGAGTTTCTGTTTCCAGGGATGAATATCCAAGAATATCATCCGTTTCGGATTACTCGCAATGCCGACTTAGCCGTCGAGGAAGATGAAGCAGATGACCTACTCCTGGCAATTGAAGAGGGACTGCGGAAACGACGCTTAGGGGGTTCAGCCGTCCGCATGGAAATTCATGCGACTGTACCCGAAACCTTACGGGAAACGCTGATGCGGGAGATGGGACTCCAGGACAGTGATGTCTACGAAATAGACGGTTTATTGGGACTAGGGGACTTGATGTCCTTTATGGGATTACCCTTACCGGAACTCAAAGACACACACTGGACACCCGTCATGCCCGTCGAGTTGCGATCGCTCTCTGGGGAAGACGATGGCGAGGACTTCTTTAGTATTATTCGCCAACGGGATTTATTTGTCCACCATCCTTACCATTCCTTTAGCGGTACCGTGCAGCGGTTTATTACCCAGGCGGCGGATGACCCAAACGTACTGGCGATTAAAATGACACTTTATCGCACCTCTGGCGATTCCCCAATTGTCAAGGCTTTGATTAAAGCCGCCGAAAATGGCAAACAGGTCGCCGTTTTGGTGGAATTAAAAGCCCGTTTTGATGAAGAGAATAATATTCTCTGGGCGCGTAAGTTAGAACAAGCAGGTGTGCATGTGGTGTATGGGATTATTAAGTTAAAAACCCATACCAAAATCGTACTGGTGGTGCGTCAAGACGAGAAGAGGATTCGCCGCTATGTTCACATTGGCACGGGAAACTATAACCCGAAAACCGCCAGAATTTACACGGATTTAGGACTCCTAAGCTGTCGTGAGGATTTAGGGGCAGATTTAACCGATTTATTTAATTTTCTGACGGGATACTCCCGCCAGCGCTCCTATCGCAAGTTATTAGTCGCCCCGGTAAATTTACGCGATCGCATGACGACGATGATTCAGCGGGAAATTGAGCATTGTCGCCAGGGAAACACAGGGCGCATTGTTGCCAAAATGAATTCTTTAGTCGATCCTAAGATTATCGCGACTCTCTATGAAGCCTCCCAAGCGGGCGTACAAATTGATTTAATTGTCCGGGGAATTTGCTGTTTGCGTCCTGGTGTCGTAGGCGTTAGCGATAATATTCGCGTAATTAGTATTGTTGGTCGCTTTTTAGAACATTCGCGGATTTATTACTTCTATAATCAGGGTGATGAAGAAGTTTATATTGGCAGCGCTGACTGGATGCGTCGCAACTTAGATCGACGAGTTGAGGCGATTACACCGATAGAAGATCCAGAGATTATCAAAGATTTGCAAGAAATCCTAGCCATTATGATGGCAGATAATCGCCAAGCTTGGGAATTACAACCTGATGGACGTTATGTCCAACGTCAACCGGAGGATGCGAAAGAGCAATGCGCTCAAAAGATTTTCATGGAGATGGCGAAGGACTCAGCAAAGGAGGCGGCGGGAATGGCATAGTTAGGGGTTGCTTCAGGGAGTCTGGTGGTGGGGTTAGAGAGCAGGGGAAGCAGAGGGAGCTGGGGGAGCTGGGAACAGTACAGAATGGTACTGCTATAACTCTCTTCTGTCAGACTCCGAAAAATGGGGGTCAAACCCTGATTCTTTCGTTAGGTGTCGTTGGCTGTAATGACGGAAATTCGTCAGAATTTCGGAAAGTGACAGAAGAGGGATAAGCCTAAAAGCAGCATCTTCCCCATCTTCCCCATCTTTCCCATCTTCCCCTCACCTCACCCCTTATTTCCAGTCGGCGATCGCAGGCAGTAAAATATTGCTCAGAGGATGCTCTATGTACTCTTGCAGTCTGGTAATTCCGGCGCTTTGTACCGCTTCTATCACCCTGGATTTTAGAGGACGATTACTCTCAATCTGTTTAATCGCGGCGGCGACAGCAATGACTTTTTCTAATGGTGTATTTGTCGGGCAAGTTTGGCTCAATTCCTGCAAAAGTTGCTGAATTTCTGCGGCGACTTCTGACCATTTAGGTTGGGAAAGATTCTGATCCAGTTGTTCTAAAATTCGGTGAACTTCCGATACCGCCTGTTGTAGATTCGGTGGGATAGTCGGGCTGTCACTTAGGGAAGAAGACGGGGGACTTGGGTCTGTTACCTGAGAAACGCTAGGCGTTACGGTATCATAAACGGGCGGTTGAATGTCTACTTTAATCGGCGGTGCGCCAGTCGTTGCGGTGTAATTAACAGGCGGTTGGTGGGGCTGTTGGATTTCAACTTTTACCTCGGGTGTACTAGCGGATACATTCGGGTTTGGGGTTGGAGAAGCTTGAACTGGAGCAACCTCTGGACTAACTTTGACTTGAACAGTGTTAAGATGCTGACGCCATAACTGAGTAAACTCTCCCGGAGCAAAACTTCCCTGATTGGGATGGCGTTGTCGTTGACCCGTTTGCAAGTAAATATAATCACAAATTACTTCGTCCAAGTTGGTGGCGCTGTTGATTTGCCAGTCCTGTAAACAGGTTCCCGTTAAGATAGCTTTGTTAAAGTTTGCCGATAAGACTTGGGTTTTTTCTAAATTGGCTTCACTGAGATTTGCCATCCGCAGATTCGCTTCACTTAAATTTGCCACTTGCAGATTCGCTTCACTCAAATTAGCACCACTGAGGTTAGCCATCCGCAGATTCGCTTCACTTAAATTTGCCCCACTGAGGTTAGCAATTCTCAGATTCGCTTCACTCAGGTTAACCGCCGTAAGATTAGCATCAATAAAGTTGACTAAGGTTAAATAAGCTCCGTTTAAATCCGTACCCGTCAGGTTAGCTAGATTTAGGTTAACCCCTCTCAGGTTAGCCCCCCGGAGATCGGCGCTACTGATATCTGCACCCTGGAGATCCGCATCACTGAGATTTGCCATCCTCAAGTCAGCATTCTGAAGGTTCACCCCACTCAAGTTTGCTTCATTGAGATTAGCTCTACTTAGCTGTGACTGACTCAAATCGGGTACGAGTTGTGGATTCTCTTCCCGCCACTGATTCCAGGTTTCTACGCCTTGTTTGAGCAAAGCCGCATGTTCTTCATTTGCCATTGACTGCTAACCTCTTCAGTTGCCCTTTTGTCGCAGCTTAGCTCAAGAAAACAGTAACCTACAAGAGTGGAGAGAGGCGCCATGGCGCATGAGGCATGAATTGAGGATAGCAAAATCCAACAAAACGAATTTGAGTATCGCCTTCTGTCCTCTACCTTGTAAAAAAAGAGAGGTAATCAAACCTCTCCTTCCTATCTCAGCAGATTTTAAGCCTTTGCTACTTAGTAGTAACCTCGGCTACGACCACCTTCACCGGGCTTATAGATAATAAAGCTCAAAACTTGGCACTGCTTAATGTTGTCAAAACCCACAACGCGGATATAGTTGTCGCGATAGTCAGAGCGACAAGCATCTACCTCAGCCATAACTTCTTTAGGCGAAGTGGCGTTGAACAGGGGCAGCTTCCACATTGTCCAGTAGTGCTGTGTCGGTTCAGAGGTTTCGCTAAATTCGATCGCGGGAATATAACCCTGATCCAAAATGTATTCAATTTGGCGGACAATTTGCTGATCGCTCAGAGGCGGCAAATAAGACAGAGTTTCGTAACGACGCTCTTTCGGTAAAGTTTGCATGGGTAATTTTTTGACGGTTGTGTTTGTGAACTACGGGTATGCCAGAACGTGGCAAGAGTACCGATTAATTGCTAACTAGGTGTCCGAATCAGTTTGCTGTTCGGTTGAGGCTGGGTGTTCAGAGAGACTGAGTTGTGTCATTCGCTCAAGATACTGGCGTCGATATTCCATATTCGACTGCTGAATGTTAGTGCGAACCATTTCGGGCAAGAAGTCTGCCACTTCCTCAGCTAGATGCTGTCGTACAGTCATGATCCGAAACGCCAGTTCTTGTTTTTCCACCAGAAGTGCTTGGAGATAGGCGTCTCCATCTTGAACTCCTTGGTTTGCCGAAAAAGAATGCAGCCACAGCGCCTGGGGTGGGTCAGTTTCACCCAATTGATCCAGGACAATTCGCAGTGCTTGGTATGTCATGTAATTGGTAAGCACTTTGGCTGTATCTTTGGCAACTCGTTTTAGATCCATAGTCTGATCCCAGCCCTCTAATAGCATGAAGTATTGATGATGAAGTATGAAGTTTCACACTTCATACTTCACACTTCATACTGCCTCAGACGGTATCAACCGCTTCATACTCGAACTTGATTTCCTTCCAAAGTTCGCAAGCCGCCGCTAATTCAGGACTCCATTTAGCCGCTTCGCGGATAACATCGCCACCTTCACGCATCAGGTTGCGTCCTTCATTACGGGCTTGAATGCAAGCTTCTAAGGCGACACGGTTAGCCGTTGCACCGGGAGCATTGCCCCATGGGTGACCCAGGGTACCACCACCGAATTGCAGGCAGGAATCATCGCCAAAGATTTCCACCAGTGCTGGCATGTGCCAAACGTGGATACCACCAGAAGCCACAGGCATGACACCGGGCATGGATGCCCAGTCTTGGGTGAAGTAAATACCGCGTTCGCGATCGCGTTCGATATGATCTTCCCGCATTAGGTCAACAAAGCCCATGGTGATGCCTTTTTCACCTTCGAGCTTACCAACCACAGTACCGGAGTGGAGGTGGTCACCACCGGACATCCGTAAGCACTTCGCCAGCACCCGGAAGTGAATACCGTGGATCTTCTGACGGTCAATTACCGCGTGCATTGCCCGGTGGATGTGCAAGAGTACACCATTGCTACGGCACCATTTTGCCAAGGTGGTGTTCGCGGTGAAGCCACCTGTCAGGTAATCATGCATGACGATCGGCGTACCCAGTTCTTTGGCGAACTCAGCCCGCTCCATCATTTGTTCGCAGGTGGGGGCGGTGACATTCAGGTAGTGACCTTTCACTTCACCGGTTTCGGCTTGGGCTTTTTCAATTGCCTCTTGCACAAACAGGAAGCGATCGCGCCAGCGCATGAAGGGCTGGGAGTTAATGTTTTCGTCGTCTTTGGTGAAGTCTAGACCACCGCGCAGACACTCATAAACGGCACGACCATAGTTCTTCGCCGACAAACCTAACTTGGGCTTAATCGTACAACCCAACAGAGGACGCCCATACTTATTCAACTTATCGCGCTCAACCACGATACCGTGAGGCGGTCCTTGGAACGTCTTCAGATAAGCGACGGGAATCCGCATATCTTCTAGACGCAGGGCTTTCAGGGCTTTAAACCCAAACACGTTCCCCACGATGGAGGTCAGCATGTTGGTTACAGAACCCTCTTCAAACAGATCCAAGGGGTAGGCGACGTAGCAGATATACTGATTATCTTCCCCACGAACTGGCTCAACTTCATAGCAACGACCTTTGTAGCGATCCAGGTCAGTCAACAGGTCTGTCCATACCGTTGTCCATGTCCCGGTGGAAGACTCTGCTGCTACCGCCGCACCCGCTTCTTCTGGGGGAACTCCCGGCTGCGGAGTCATGCGGAAAGCTGCCAGAATATCTGTATCTTTAGGAGTGTAATCCGGAGTATAATACGTTAATTTATAATCCTTGACCCCGGCATCATACCCAGCTTTCGACTGAGTTTTTGTTTTAGCGTAAGACATGTTTTCCTTCCTTAGGAACTACTGAATGTTGCGACAGGCTAAATCCATAAACATTATTAACGATTTTACGCCCTTAGTTAAGCCCTAAAATCGCTAAAATGACTCTGAAACTTAGCCCCGATTGGGTGCATCCCCACACCCAACCTGCTCGTGTTGGTTTTTGGTGTCTGAATTACCTATTATCCGCCATTTTGGGTCAAAAAACTTGACTGAGCCAAGACATTTTTTTATTGAGCGGATCGGTCAAGAGCTATTATCCCACATCACCAAACAAACGATTGCTTGACGTGGTTTTCTCTTCCCTTCTGGCTTTAGCTAATCCGGCAATTCATTTCACGCCAAGTTAAACAACCATAGCGTGTTGGCGAAGCAGCACGTCATGCAGCTCCTTGCCAGACCCGTTAAATTTTCAGCAACGTTGTTAATATACCAAAGAATTCAATAAGTTTAACTTCAAATATTCTTGAGAATTGTATAAGGTACTGTTATAAATCAACGAAATGTAAATTTATGTTAATTTTTATTGCAAATGAACCCATTCGGGACATATTAAGGTAAAGATTCTATAGTCCAGGCTGTACCATCACTCTTTAATATAGATATAGATCTCGAAAAACTATCCAAATCGTCTCAGACACCATGGCGTCTTTGAATGCCCCGATTCGTCTTTTCATCGGTGCGACCCTGCTCATCTCTCCTGTCGGGATGGGAACCGATCCGACCCTAGTGCTAGCCCAAGAGACCCTAGCTCAAACCGAACTAGGAACAGCCCCCGACTATCGAGGTGCGCCCCCTCCTCCTGGCGGCGAACCGTTACCTCCTGAACGCTTGCGACGAGAAGTCGAACCCCTACCCACAGATTTTCGCGTCCCCGCTTTGCAACCCGACTACACAGGTGATCTCTGGGTGGGAACCTACTCAGGATTATCCCGACTTGACCCGAACACCGGACGCCTGAAAGCCCGCGTTGATTTACCTAACTACACCATCGACGCCTTAGCCCAAGACCGAGTCGGACGAATTTGGCTGGGAACCTATGAAGGATTGTTACGAGTCGATCCTCGGAGTAACGAAGTTACGGCACAAAACTTTACATTACCCTCAAATCGGGTCTTATCCTTACAAGTTGATCGGCGCGGGTATCTCTGGGTGGGAAGCGATCGCGGTTTGGCTATGATTAGTCCTGACCAAGGATTATTAATGACCACAGTGCAAGAACTCCCTGGCGTTAGCGCCAATGCGTTGACATTAGATGAAGACGGTCAACTGTGGGTGGGTACATTAGAAGGATTAGTGCAAATCGATACCGCCAGCGCTTTTATCATTCGGCGGGTTGGTAATCTACCCGGAACCATTGTCCAATCCCTAACCACAGGACCCGATGGTAAGCTTTGGGTGGGTACTCCCAGTAGTCTGTTAGTGATTGACCCCAATAATCCCTTTGCTGAACCGCGTTCGGTGACACCCTTACGAGGACGTAGTGTAACAGCGGTGCGCTTTGCTCTAGATGGGAGTGTTTGGGTGGGTACGGAAGGTGGCTTATTAAAAATCCGAGCGGAAACGGGAGCGGTGTTGGGTGAACTGTCGAATCTTCCCTCAGACTATATTCTTTCCCTGTCCCCAGATGTAGGGAATAAATTATGGGTGGGAACAACGGAAGGACTAGCCTGGGTTAGCCTATCCACGGGTCAAGTCAGACCCCATTTAGCGTTTGTGAAGAATCCGCCAGAGACGTTTTAGTGTTTTGTCATTGGTCATTGGTCATTGGTCATTTGTCATTATATTTGGGAAGTCATCATTCATAATTTAGACGGGGCGGGTTTAGTTCCGGTAGTGGTTTGAGTTTAAAGGTTATCGGTAAAACCCGCCCCTACACAGTCACACACCATGTCATCGAGGATCGCCAAGGATCACAATTCCCCCAATGGTCAATATCCAACAACTGAAACAATGGAAACAACAAGGGCGTCCGTTGGTCGTCTTGACCGCTTGGGATTATGCGATCGCGCAATTACTAGATGCGGCGGGAGTGGATATTATTCTGGTTGGGGATTCCTTGGGAATGGTCACATTGGGGTATGAGACGACATTACCTGTGACGTTGGACGAGATGCTGCACCATGCTAAAGCCGTGCGTCGGGGTGTAAAACAAGCATTCGTGGTGTGCGATTTACCCTTTTTAAGTTATCAAGAAAGTCTCCAACAAGCGATGCACTCGGCGGGTCGGGTATTAAAAGAAACCGGGGCGCAGGCGGTGAAATTAGAAGGCGGACATCCAGCCATAGCCCAAACGGTAGCCTATTTAACGGCGGCGGGAATTCCGGTGATGGGTCATGTCGGATTGACACCGCAGTCGGTACATCTTCTGGGTTATCGTCAGCAAGGGAAAACAGAAGCAGCAGCAGAGCGGATTTTAGCCGAAGCGATCGCCCTTGAGCAAGCGGGTGTCTTCGCCCTAGTTTTAGAGCATATTCCGGCGGATTTGGCTAGGAAGATTACACAAACCTTAACCATTCCCACGATTGGTATTGGTGCTGGAGTCGATTGTGACGGACAGGTATTAGTTACCGCCGATTTACTGGGACTTTCGGAACGTCAGCCACCCTTTGCCAAAGTTTATGCGAATTTGCGGCAAATGATTACTCAGGCGGTGCAAGACTATAGTCATGATGTGAGAGAGCGACAGTTTCCAGAGGGGAAATAGTTGACTTCTCCTAAAATTTAACGGGGTTAAGGCGGTATGTTTTCATACCAAATCTGGGGAACGCTACCCCCGTTATCACTTAGTCCGCGCAGGCGGACTTGGTTTGTGTAGCAGCGATTTCAATCGCCTCCTCTTGCTTATCCTCCTTTAGAGTTTCTACAATAGGAGAATTTATTGTAGGAATAACACCCCTGTAGGGGCGACCCGCCGAATTTAATTAACACCACCCAACCTTTAATTATATCGGGTCGCCCTGCCTCGGGTATAGCCAATTATTAATTACCCGGTAAAATTCGGGTATTTTTGATTAAGATAAAACACCGTAGGGGCAAAGATACGTAACCAATTAACATAACCCAACTTTTAATTATATCGGGTCGCCCTCCGTCGGTTATCGGCTATCTGAAACCGCACACATTTAGACGGGGGCGAGTCGAGATAGGTTAATTCTCGCACCGAACATTTGTGCAGCGACTCGCCCCTACACAAAACTTTACAATGACGCGATCGCGAAAGCCCCCGCGATTAATCCGCCGGATGAAACATTCCTGGCAAGAGAGCGTATCGTTAAAGAGCAGGGTAGAATGAAACGATTATGGCTTCTGTTCCCAATCCCTCCCTCGATGCTGGTTTAGCGGCTCTCAAACAGGGCAATTACGATGTGGCGATCGCACATCTGGAAGGTGTCTGCGAATTTGAGTTAGATCAAGCCATTATCTCCCGCGCCAGTGTCGCCCTCGTCAAGGCTTATCGCCAAAGTGGTGATATCCAAAATGCGATCGCACTTTGCCAAACCCTCACCCAAGATCTCAATCCCAAGGTGCAACAATGGGCGACAACTACCTTACCGGAACTCATGGCGGAATCCCCACCCTCAGCCAATCAGACGGGTTTTACGCCAGAAGCAGACACTTCAGCGAATCCTACGGGATTTGTTCCCCTCAACTCACCCTCCTCCCCAACCAAACCGGGAACGATTAAACAGCGATTAACCGATTCAGCCAAACGCCTATTTACAGGAGATAAATCGCAACAACAGTCTCCGGGAAACCAACCCTCTGCTCAACCCTCATCCCAACTCCCAGTGGCGTTCACACCCCCTTCCGCGCCCTCTGTCTTTTCCCCCAGCCCTCGGTTTCGCAACTTAGGGCGTGCAGAAAATTGGCGTCCGTTCAAACCCCCGAAATTAACGCAATTGGGGTTAATTGGGATTGGAAGTGCGATCGCGTTTGCCTGGGTGCTGCGTTTCTGGTTAAAGTTTTTGATGGCAACCACCAATACTATCTTGGTGCAATTGCCGCTATTATCACCGATTCAATGGTTATACCGCGATCCCACTCAGGTTTTAGCTGTTTTGGCGATTGTGACGCTAATCATCTCTCCCTGGTTAATGGATTGGCTATTAAGACAGGTGTATGGATTAGAACCCCTTTCCGTCAGCCAACTCGCGGCGCGATCCTCAGAATCAGCTAAAGTGATCCAACGGTTTTGTCGTCAACGCCGTTTACCGTTACCGACGCTGGGTATTTTACCCACAGAAGCGCCGTTAGCGATAGCGTATGGGAATTTACCGCGCACCGCTCGAATTGTCGTCAGTGAAGGACTTTTATCACAACTGGCTGACGATGAAATTGCTACGATTTATGCGGCTCAGTTAGGGCATATTGTAAACAGGGACTTTATCTTAAGTTCTCTAGGCACATTAATTCTCCAGTTTCCCTATCTCCTATATCTATATGTAGCTCAAGGGGGAGAACAGTTAGCAGAATGGATTCGGCGCAAATACCCAGCCACCCAACGAGTGTTACCGCCTCTGTGTTTAGGAATTACCAGTATTATTTCTAGCCTAGGTTACGCCACCTACTGGCTACTGCGTCTCCCCCTGTTGTGGTTTTCCCGGATTAGAATTTACTATAGCGATCGCGTGGCGATAGAAACCACTGGAAATCCCAATGGGTTAACCCGGGCGTTATTGAAAATTGGCTTAGGGATGAGTGATGCAATCCACAAAGCCGGACAAACCCGCCCCTTATGGGACAGCTTTGATTTAGTATTACCTGTAGGATACCGACAAGGATTACTCCTAAGCAGTTGTTCGCCCCATGTTCCCTTTGAACGGATTTTACAGTGGGAATGCACCAACCCTTACCGCCACTGGTTAATTATTACAGCCGCTCATCCTTTATTAGGCGATCGCTTGCATTTATGCGCCCGTTATGCTCTTCATTGGCGACTGGGTACAGAATTGGATTTACCCATACCACCACCACCCATACGGGATAATAAAACACGCTGGTTGAAACTGATTGATAGTTATAAAGCCTTTCCCTTATTCCAAAGTGTCATATTAACCGGATTCGTTGTTGGTATTGTGTTACAAGTGGGGTTCTGGTTACTCGGTATTCTTAGTGATTGGCTATCTCGCTGGTGGATAACTGGATTCTGGCGGCTAATTTGGTTACACAACGCCGGGTCATTTCTCGATGCTTGTATTCTGATTGCCTTTAGTTTAAGTATTATTCTCTGGATTAATCGTTACTTTCCCGATATCAAACCTGCGGCGATTCGTCACCAACCTAGCTTAGAACAAATGCTAGCTGATCCGAATGCGTTACCCTCTACCCATCAACCTGTGGAATTTACAGGTAAACTTTTAGGGCGACGGGGATTGCAGAATTGGTTAGGCGTGGATTTAATTATCGAAACCGATAGCGGGTTAGTTAAACTGCATTACTTTTCAATTTTAGGTTCTCTGGGTAACTTACTCCCCCTGGGTACTCGCCCCAGTGATTTAGTCGGTGAATCGGTGACAGTAATGGGTTGGTTTCGGCGGGGGGTGACGCCGTGGATTGATGTGGAGACATTGAGTACATCAGACGGGAAAGTCAGTCGCGCCGATTATCCCTTATGGTTAGTTATTCTGGCTGTAGTCGCCGCGATATGGGCATCCTATTTAATTTGGACGTTACCTGCATAGATGTTTGTCACCCCCTTTTACCACGGCGATTAAAATCGGAAGTAGGGGCGGGTTTAACTACTAACGTTTGTTGTCACCCTGATGTAACTAAACCCGCCCTTTTGGTAGGGGTGAGCCTTTGTAAACCTCATTTACCACGGCGATTAAAATCGCTGCTACACAAACAAAGTCCGCCTACGCGGACTGGGTTATAACAGGGGTGGCTAACCTTGATTTGGTGTAACATTTTTTGTCACATTAATGTCACTAAATCCACCCTTTTGTAGGGGCGGGTTTAACTCCTAAAATTTGTTGTTATCCTGATGTCACTAAATCCACCCTTTTGTAGAGGCTGGTTTAACTCCTAAAATTTGTTGTTATCCTGATGTCACTAAACCCGCCCCGACTAAGTGCCATGCCTTCTTTACGAAGTGAAGGGTGAAAACTTACCTCCCTTCATGACACCACATACCGTGACAAGTCACAATAATTACGGTGCCATAACATTATCGGGAAACTGTCCCATCACATTACCTGCAGGCGCATATTGGCAAACCACATAGAAGGCATTATACTGATTCCCTTGAATCGTTTCAACCCCCCGTGCTTCACCACATCCTAATTGGGTGCTATTCTTCCAAACCACCTGGGTAAAATGCCCTGTTTCTGAAGAAAACCCAGGATTGGCATAGTCATAATCTGAAACCTCGTTGTACCAACTTGTAACCGCTTGGTTCGCCAGGTTAGCGGCGTCTACAGACGATGCTGTCGTGTAGGACACATATATGTTTTCTCCCACACCCGACGAGTTACTGTGTTCAAACACGCCATTCGTTGCCAGATAATCTGCCCAATTTTGAGCGCTGTCATTCAGGGAATCACTCAGAGTCATATCTGGACTATTATGGGTGTTCCGATAGGTATTGTGCTGAGACAAAGCTGTGCTGCGAAATGTACTTAGGTTTATCCCTGTCTGCCCATTAACTGGGTTACTGCTGATTATCCCCAAGGGAATCATTGTTGCCAAGCCGAGATAAACAATCCTCAAGAATTGCTTCCGATTCATATAGACTACTCCCGTCTGCGTATGGAAAAAAGTTATATATCAAAGCTAACTGAACAATTGGCTTATAATGTGTTTATTTACAAAAATTAATGTTGCCGCGTGAGAGTTTCATTTCTTTGAGGTTATATAACAATTAAAGTGGCGGCGAGATGGGCATCCTGTTTAATTTACTTGGGATATTTTCAGATAAAAATTGGACGCATAACTTTGAGGACTTCATGCTTAAGTTTAGCAAATAGGGTCATCGGTCGAGTTTCGATGGCGACATAGCCTGTCATTCCCGGTTTCATCGGATTTGTCTCATCATTGGTAATTGAAAGTCGTACTGTCCAGATGGGTTTGATTTGGTTTTCATCAGATTTCAGGGCTGAGGAAATATTTTCCACCGCCGTGGTATAGGGTTGCAGTTCTCCTTGTTTGTAGAACTTGACTTGATCGCCTTGGAGGATAAACTTTTCATCTTCTTGGCGAATCTTGGCAATTACTGTCAAGTCTGATAAATCCACAATTTCCATGATTTTTTGACCCGCAGGATGCCAGGTATTTTCCAGCAAGTCTAAGTCTTCGGTGGTAATGGTTCCGGTTGTATCGGCGACTAAAATTAGTTGGTCTCGCCGGGAGAGTTGACGCTGAACTTCTGCGGCTAATTCCTGGATTTGTCGTTGACGATCCTTAACCACAAGTTGGGCGGCGTTAAGATTTTCTTCAACGGATATTCTGGCGGCGGTGGCGGCGTTTAATTCCGCTTGGGCGCGGGTGAGTTTATCGTTAAGTTCCTTGACAATGGATTGAATTTGGGCTTGTTTTCTGCTGATTAAACTGGTGAGTTCAGCGAGTTCCCCTTGGCGGCTATAGGTATCATCTAGGAGTTCATCAACCCGAATCGCTGGAATCACAGAACTTCCCGCTTCTTGGTTCACGGATTTGATGGTTTTCAGACGCTGCTGGCGAATTTTGAGACTGGCAGAAAGTTGTTCTTTTTTCTGGTAAAGTCCTTCAATATCCCGTTCTAATGCTTGAATTTGGGGGGGAGAATTGCCTTGGTGGATGCTAGCCAGTTCGTGTTGGATTCTATTTGCCGCTTGACGGACATTGTCTTCTAAGACTAGCATTTCAGCCTGGTTTGCTTGTAAATCTTCAACTAATCGTAAGGCGTCTTGTAGGGCGGATTGGGCTTTTCCCAGTTCAGTTTGGGCATTAGCGATCGCGCTTTCGATCTCTTGGCTTTCTAATTGTACGAGTTTATCACCTTTGCGGACAGGTTGATTGGGTTTGACATAGATTTGTTTAATCACACCAGCCACTTTTAAGGTAACATCTTGGCGGGCGTTGGAGGTAGAGGTGATATCGGCTTCTCCGCGTACAGAATGGGGGAATTCGGGGATAAAGGTAACGTATCCGACACCTGCGATAATTGCGGTAATTAGGAGCCATTTTTTCAGGTTGACAGAGGGGCGTTTTTCCGGTTTTGGCAAAGCGGGTGAATCTGATGCTGGTTGTACTGGGGGTTTAGGTTGTGGGGGGACAACTTTGAGTTGATTTTGGCGGGAATTAATGGAAGGGTTCATGATGAAATAATCCTCAATTTAATTTTTTTTTGTCGTGGCGGGTGTCATTATTATCATTTCTTACCTTACCCAGAGGTAACAATAATTTTGTTTTCCTGTAGGGGCGGGTTTCACAATTACAGCAGTTTGCTCTGCTATGCGGTACATTGTCGATCCCCCTAAATCCCCCTTAAAAAGGGGGACTTTGATTTACTGTACTTTATTACAGCGCAAAAAGCTGTATCCTTTCGTCTCTCACCCTGATGGAACTAAACCCGCCCCGAATCAACGCCGCATAAATACCAATCATTGATCGCGGGGGAAATAGAAATAAATCGCCCAGAGAACCAACAAACTCATCGCTAGAGTCGGAATATTGGCAAAACTCCAGCCGATGACTCGATAGAGAATAAATCCGAAAACGAATTGCAGATAGATAAAACTAAATGGGGCATAAGCTGCCAGAATCCAGGCGTCGCGGGGACGTTCTTGAATCGGTTTTCGTCGCAGTAAATTGCCGTAAAATTTAAAAGAACGACTGCGTAAATTGTTAATCCCAGTTAAGGCAACGGCGAGATAATAGCCGTCAAATTTAGCCAAAGGATTGAGGTTAAGGGCAACGGTAAATAATGCCGCCCCCATTAATAGATAACTGGTGGTAAATAGCCAACTTCCGGATACAGAACCATTCCATAACCAAAGCGCGATCGCGGCAATAATCAGTTGACAGAGAACCCCAGCCGCGACAACCAGAACTCGTTGATAGTGTTTAACTAGACAATAGGCATCACTGGTATTTGTATACGCCGCAGGCATGAGGAACATGAAAAATACTCCCATTTCTGAGACTTGCAGATTCAGGTGAGGGACTTGATTGGCATAATGTTTTAGAGTGAAGGCATGACCGAGTTCATGGAGGGAAACAACCAGTAAGGCGAGGAGGATAAAAGGCAGAAATAAGTTGCTACCTTGTGTGGTGATTAGTTTTTGTCCAATCGCTAAAATTTCCTGGCGTTGGTGCAGTCCAATAATTAGGGAAACGGTTAAAAATAGACCTAATGTGAGAGCAAAATGCTTTGTCCAAATCCAGGACAGGTTCTCAACATGACGGCTTAACCAAGGATCAGGATTAAATAGGGGAATGCGGAAATATAAGAGTTGTAGGGGTGTGAATTTACCTCGGCGGGGTTTCGGGGGTTTGGTTCCTTCTAGCATGGCGGTGGCGGCGAGTTGTTGGAGGAGGATTCGCAGTTGATTGGGGGGAATGTTATAGGTTTGGCAGATAGCATTGGGGGGGAGGTGTTCGAGTTCATTAATGACGGTTTTGGTTTGATTGTTGAGTTGGAGAAAGGTTCTATCTTCGGGGTTACGAAGTATCCAATAGTTGTCGGTGTGTTGAATCCATTGCAGGCTGGATTTGAGATGGGGTGAATTGGGATTTTGGTGTAAGGATGGGGTAGGGTTGGGCTGATTTAGGTGGGAGGGTTCGAGGGCGAGAATGTTGAGGGTGATTAATTTTTGCAGGAGTTGTGTGACGAAATTGGGGGGGAGGGTTTCGCTGAGTTTCTGTTGGATTTGGTTGACGGTATAGTGTCCAGTGAAATAGCGCAGGGCTTGGGCTTCAGTGGGAGAGAATTGATGGTGATGGTGGTTGTCTGGGGTGTGGAGGATGAATTGGCTGGAGTCTCGTTGTTGGCTGAGTTTCCAGTAAGTTGTTATGTCGGGACAAATCCAGTTGTTATCCATAGTTTGTTGGTTCCGGATATTTGTGTGATAAGGTTTCAACAAAACCCGCCCTGACTCAAAATGGAGGTGTGTTTTAGGCGATCGCTGTTTTGATCAGGAATTAGTGCAAACCGGGAGGGGGAGGGCGATCGCACGCTGGGGATAGAGGAGGTGCGATCGCGTGGGAATCCAGGTATTTGTAGGGGCGGGTTTAGCCGCTTAATTTTGATGTTTGTGATAAGGTTTCAACAAAACCCGCCCTAGCTCAAAATGGAGGTGTGTTTTAGGCGATCGCTCTTTTGATCAGGGATTGGCGCTAACCGGGAGGGAGAGGGCGATCGCACGCTGGGAATAGAGGGGATGCGATCGCGTGGGAGCCTAGGTAGTTGTAGGGGCGGGTTTAGCCGCTTAATTTTGATGTTATTGATAACGTTTCAACAAAACCCGCCCTGGCTGAAAATGGGGGTGTGTGTTTTAGGCGATCGCTCTTTTGATCAGGGATTGGCGCTAACCGGGAGGGAGAGGGCGATCGCACCTGGGAGACTATCACCTTGGATTCTCGATTCCTTGTAACATGGTGTATCTGGGGAAAGGACAAGACTCGATCACAATCCTCACCATTCCAAAACACGATTTCTACTCTCAACGCTTAAGGCATATAAACATACTCGTAAGGATTCAGGTAACCTAACTTCTCAGATGATATTGTTGGGTGATAACCAAAGCCCATTGGAGTTGTAGTATTATACTTTTCTTGTATTCCATCTTCCATAAGAGAAAAATGCAGATGAGTTGTCGTACTATAACCACCGTTACTAGAACCTTGGTTTGAAGGAAACTCGATATATGGCGTGTTTGATTTTGGATTTCCAATGATGTAAGCACTAGCCACCCAGGTATCAGTATCCTTAATCCGGAACCATTTATTATCCCATTGATTAGTAATGCCATCACGGTGAGACGTGCTGCGTGTCCAAGCATCAAAAATCAGCGGAGTTCCTGGTGATAAATAGCCAACTTGTTGATTGTGAACACCCGGTTTACTGCGAACATTAATACCCGTCTTCATTACTGTACCAGAAAAGTCTGAACCGATAACTGGCTGAGGTGTTGGGTTAGGTGGGTTATTGGAATTATTGTTACTGATAACATCAACATAATCAGCAGCGACATAGCCGTGTTTACCGTTTGCCTCAACTTCATACCAACTGTGCCAATTTGGATCAGAACTGGAAACCTGGCGGATAATTTTAAACGTAGTTCCTTGATAAAGTAGGTCAAGAGTCGTTGTCCCAATTGTGGAGGGTTCGTTGCGGAGTCTTAGGGGTAAACTGCCTACTTGGGAATTAACTCGACCTGTTTGGAATGAATTGGATGGCTGAGAAGGTTTACCACTGCCAGTCTGATAGACTTGCGCTGATTGACCATTCCAGAAAATATAACCGTGATCAAAGTTTTGCTTGAACGTTCCATTTCCACTATCAAACACCTCACTTGTTGGATTACCCAGTTCGCGGCGATTCTTATAGGCGTTGTAAAAATCTCCACTAACCATGAAATTACCAACGATTTCCCCCCAGGCTAAATCCATATAGGCATCACCACCTGCCTCATAGAGATGGAAATGGAGGTCATATTTGCCACTATTCGGCACTTCAAAATCGATTACCTTGTATGAATCATAAGCCTGTTGCCAGTGATATTTTGACGTGATATCAACCCACTTATTTGGATCGCTATCTGGCAACCAGTGATGTTTGGCAAGAAGTTGAAAACCATCATCTGCTTTTACAAGTATCCGATATCGTTTGCCTTTTTCAAAATCAGCATGAGTATAGCTACGCAGGGCAAATAAATCGTGAGGAAGACGAGAGTCACCTTGAGGGAAGCGATCGCCTAAATTTAGATGTATACCATTCTGTCCATCGCTACGTTGATTGGAGCCAAGGCTAACGACACCAATGAAATTATCCTGATTTTCATAGAAGTTTACAGGTGGCTCGTTACCCTGTCCTTTATCCCACCAAAAGAATGAGGAATTCCACTCTGAACCATTAGAAGCTGGTTCCTCGAAAGAATTAAATGACTCAATATCAAATTTGAGAGCAGCCGCTCCTCCTTTTTCATAATATTCAACTGTAACTGGATATTGCCCACCGTTGGAGTGGAAATAGCCAGTGCGAAGATTATCAAACCCCTGATCTTGCCATTTCTCAATTACCAGTTGATTACCAATCCGAACTCGAACACCATCATCGGCGTTGACTTTTATTTGATATTTACCTTCGGGGAAATAACGCTGAGTTGTTATTCGTGCTGAGAAGTTATCTGAGGGAGTATTGGTAGGAGAACCAAGTCCCCACTGATGTTCAAAATTCTGGCTACCATCTCCAAAGTCTTCAACATGAACCGGATTTCCAGCTAAATCGCGGTTGTTAAAATATTCAGCCTTCCAGTGGTTAGAAGGAACTTGAGCAGATACAGAACTTGTTGGTGCGGGCAAACCATGTAAGAACAAGTTGTAGTTTGCCTTAGTTCCATTTGCCTGATAGACATGGAAATAGTAAGTTCCTTTATCGAGTATTTCGTTGAGGTTTCCTACACCATTTTTAGTAGAAGACTTGGCGATTATATTCCCATTACTGTCGAGTAACTCGAAATTGGCTTTTTCATCAGTTCCGAGAGGAAAGAGTACCGATCGGAACCGTTTGCGATCGCTAAGATTGAATCGGTAGTAATCACTGGGATCATCGTTACCAACAGAGTTAGAAATCCTTTCCTCGGTTCCTAAAGTACCAAGATTACGCGCAGTGCTTAAGGTGTCGCCTAAACCATCACCAGGGGGTGGGATATAAACTACTGGACTTGATAAATTCAGAGTATAATCCGTGCTAACGTAGGTACGGTCTGCATTTTTACGAGTTGTGTAAATTTGGATATAGTAGGTTCCTGCGGTTAGAGTACGACTAATTGACTCCGTTTGATTTTCAGAATTGCCTGACTTGTCGATAACATTACCCTGACTATCGATTAGCTGCACGTTAGCATTGGCAATCATGTTAGTGACAGAAAGGTCGAATTGACCTGTTTTGGGCATTTCAAACCGATATAAATTGCTAGAATCAGCACCACCGACTGAGCCTTGTACGCTGCGATTACCACTGAGAATGCCCAAGTTATTTGCACCCATCAGTGCGCCACTAGATATCTTGAGTGGCATAACAACCCAACCCACGTCGGAGTTGGCAGATAGTTTCATTTTGTAATGAGTATTATTACCTGCTGAACTTGGAGCAACTCCAATGTAGTAAACTCCAGCAGGTAAATCATTAGTTTGAAGTTCAGCCGTATCACTGTTACCATTTGTTAGGCTATCAACTAACCGGGTTGTACCATTACTTTTTAGCTGAAGCAACTGTAGAGTTACGTCAGCATCCAATTCTTCTAGCTGAATATTGATATCGCTATTTTTTTCTAAATAGAATCTGTAGTAGTCTTGGGTATCAGTATCACCAACGAACTCCCGAACATTTCGGATACGGCTACTGGTTAACGTATGAAAATTATCAGCTTCATTCAATGTATTTCCGGCTCCATCGATCATCAAGTTGCTAAAAATTGGAGTGCTTTCAGACCGTCTGTTATCAGAAGCAATGACCTTAAGCTGATAGTTGCCGGGGTCTAAAGCCCCTTCTCGGCGTTCATAGATGAATGTTGCTAAGTTAGGATCGCTGCTAGATTGAGTAAACTGATTGGTGCTACCAAGCCTATCCCAATCTTCATCACCTTGTTTTACCCAAAAGCTAACTGAACGAAGGTCTTGAGTGCCATTACTATCATAAACTTTACCCTCAATACGAATTTTGTCATTGAGGTTGTCCTTACTCTTGCTTGTACTAACTTGAAAAACCTGGGGATGATCATTTTTTGGCACTACCCTAAAGTATAGAGAGTGCGTATTAGTCTGAGCGCCAGATTTATCAACAGGAGTTCCATACAATCGATAAAAACCAGGTTCTAAATCATTTAATTCATAATTGAAAATGCCCCAATTTTCCTCTCCTACTTTAGGTGTAAATGTAGTAGCATCAGGAATGTCTTGCCATTGTTCTTGATCCTTCTGAAGCCAGAAATCAATTTTAGAGATGTCACTGATTCCATTTGCATCATAAACTTTGGTGTCTTTAAGCTGAATAGGTTCGCCCAATTCATTAGTGTATTGGGTAGGTTTAAAACTTAATCCCGTAGGTGCTTGATTAATCGGGGTTTGAGAGAGTGAAGGTAATAAAGTAGGATATTGTAGATTTCCAGACGTATCTTGAACAAATTTAGCCATCCAAGCATCCTCCAGTCCTGCATTAGTTGTGCCTAAAGCACCATAGGTATACCCCACAGCAAAAACATTACCCAAGCTATTGACTGTGACATCTCCCAAACCATCAGAAGCAGGAGTACCTAACTGATATTTCCACTGCTGAACACCTTTGTTGTTATACTTGGCTATCCAAGCATCCGACTTTCCGGCATTCGTTGCAGCCAATGACCCTTCAGTCTTTCCCGCAATATAAATATTGCCAAAGTTATCCAATGCTAAGTCACTGTAAGAAGTGTCCTTACCAGCCGTTCCAAACTGTTGCTTCCACTGTAAAGTACCTTGACTGTTGTACTTGGCTATCCACGTATCGTAATTTCCAGCATTTGTTCCAGCCAATGAACCTTTAGTTACTCCGGAAATATAAACATTACCTAAGCTATCTACTGCAACGTCAGAGGTTGAATCTATTTCAGTTGTACCAATCTGGTGTTTCCACTGTAAAGTACCATGATTATTGTATTTAGCTATCCAGGCATCTCGCTTGCCCACATTGCTTTGTGCTAAAGAACCCGAAGTTCCTCCCCCGATATAGGTATTTCCATGTTTATCTACGGCGACACTACTACAAGTATCTTTACCTGAATTTCCTAATTCTTTTTTCCACTGTAGATTGCCTTGATTATCATATTTAGCTACCCAGGCATCAAACTCTCCTGAGTTGTTTCCTGGGAAAGAACCCTTAGTTTCTCCACAGATATAAACGTTGCCCGTATCATCTAAAGCAATGTCTCTCGGATAATCTTCATTTTCTGCTTCTAAAAATTGCTGCCATTCTAGAGTACCTTGTTCATTATACTTAGTAATCCAAGCTTTTCTCTTCCCGGTACTAATTCCTGCCCGATACTCTTCACTAACTCCGGTGATATAGATGTTGCCAGATTCATCAATCTCTACATTTGTAGCACCATCGTAACTAGGTGTTCCAAATTGTTGCTTCCACTGTAAGGTTCCTTGGTCATTATATTTAGCAATCCAGACATCATAATTTCCGGCATTAGTTTCTGCCAACGAACCTCTGGTACTTCCCACCATATAGATATTGCCAGAGCTATCAACTACTACACTAGAAGCGGTATCTTGTGCGCCAGTCCCCAACTGTCGAATCCACGGCTGCGTTTCATCAGCCGCCCGTTCTGTTGCTGTAACCGTTCCTTTCCCACTCCATCTTTCTGGAATCAATAATTCCTTGGGTTGATAGTCTTCCGGTGTCGTGATTTTCGCCAACTCCACCGCCCTGACCAAATTCAGCAATCCAGCGCCCGTTTCCATATCCCATCCCGGCGTCTGTAAATCCGTTGCGGTGGACTTCACAACCTCAATCACTTGACGATAACTTAATTGAGGATTCGCCGCCCAAACCTGAGACACCGCCCCCGTCACCTGCGCTGATGCTACAGAAGTCCCCGCCATTGTCCCCAACCCGTCATCTGTAGTAGACAAGACCGGATACTCACTCGTACCCCCAGGCGCTAAAATGTCTAATCCATACCCATAACTCGAATACGCCGCCCGGTCTAACCCATCTGCTGCACCTACGGTAATAATATTGTCAAACTCCTGAGACGCTTGACCCAATACCGACATTACATCCCCATCATTCCCGGCGGCGGCGACAATTAACACCCCATTCTGACGGGCATATTCAATCGCTGCCCGTTCTTCGGGTGTAAACTCATAACGGGTAGTTACACTACCATCGGAGTTCACTTGGGTTAAATCCAAACTCAGATTCACAACCGCATTCGGTTGACTTGATTCCTTGGCGGTATCGACAAACTCAACTAACGAATCTGCCCATTCTCCAGAACCAACCGCACGTCCTACCCATAAGGGCGCATCATCATTAATCCCATCGATGCCGATATCATTATCCTGTTGTGCCGCAATAATTCCTAAAACATGAGTCCCATGCTCATTCCCCTCTCCAGATACCAATAACGGGTTAGAATCATTATCGACGCGATCGCTCCCTAACGTAATCTGAGAATAATCGATATCGGGATTATCATCACTAAACCCTGTATCAATTACCCCAATTAGCGGTTGGTCTTCCTCTGGAAACTCATAGCTTACCACGGGTTCAACGGGGTCAGTCTCGCCTGGGTTCGTATCGCCAGAATCAATATCGCCAGAATCGGTATCTCCCGTGTCAGTATCAGCTACATTTTCAATCGCATAATCAATCAACGCTTGACCCAAATCCGTCTCCCGCCAATCCTTTCCAGACTCAATCACCTCATCTATTAAAGCCGCTTCACCCGTCGCCCCGCGCACCTGGAAAATAACATCGTTATAATCCCCATCCGACTGGGTATCCACCCGCAAATCTTCCATCACAAAGGTACTTCCATCCCCCGTGACATCGGCAATTTGCCCGACATGAAACGCATCATCTGGATTCGCTGTCGCCATAGAAAATAGGGGACGCGCCGCCCCTCCCACATCGGGATTATCAAACACCCGTTGCACTGTATTATTGGGAACTAGCATAAAACCAAACTCATCCCCTGAACGCATTTGGACTATCTTAACTCCCAAATACTCCCCAGAATTTCGGTCACTTTCTCCTAATTCACCAACGAACCGCGCCCCTTCTGTTTGGTCACTAATTACAACATGACCTAACTCCGAATCACTCAACGCACGAGACGCCGCTTCCTGAATAAATTCTTCTGAACCGGGTTCAAATTCATCCATGCCATCTAAGCTAAAAATAGCCAGTTCACCTTCATATCCCCCGCCATCAAAAAGGAAATCAACACTAACCTCCCCAGTTTGTCCAACCGTAAATACACCGGATTCAAAGGTCACACTGGAACTATCTAACCCAGTTAATAGCGATTCATTTAATGGCGTTTCGTCTGTCAGCGCCTCATCAGTGGCTTCACTTTCCACCACGTCATCCAATGAGGTAACAAAGGGAATCTCTTCTAAGGTTTCCTCTCCTTCAACCGAGGTGACAAAGGCAATCTCGTCTAAATCATTATCTGAAATAGTGTCAAACCCTTCCTCAATCTCCGGAATATCAATATCAGCAATTTGGTCAGCCGAGATATCGATATCCACGATATCTATGGGATTATCCGTGCCATCCAATACACCACTAGGCGTTAAAATCGGTTCTAAAATAAAGGCTTGTGGTAACTCCTGACGCTTCTTTTTCGACGCAAAGCCTTGAGCAGCAGGACGTTTCTTTGAGGAAAAATTAAACCAAGACATAGATGACCCTTTTGTGGAATAGTGCAGGTAAAATTACCGATTCAGCCAAGGGGCAAAATCTATCAGATGCGATGAGTGGCTAAGGGGTTAAACCGATTCAAATTGACAGGCTAGTTCGACTTTAGCCAAGCCCACAATTATGACGATGAATTAAGGAAACACTGGATAAGCACACTGAAACCTAAACGCTGCTGCCCGTCAATGTAAACAAGTCGTCCAGCAAATCGGGTTACTGAATAAAGCAGCAATTGCCAGCAGCAAACTCGGACAGAAAACCTATTAAGTTTAAGGGAAAATCAACTGAATAAAACTCTAGCTTGTTCACTATCCTATACCGAAAGAATAAACTTTGTCTGTAGTTTTTGATAAAGTTTACATAAAGCCGGTAACTTTTTCCTGATGATCAGCAATAAGTCGTAAATGTTACAGTTTTAAATTTAACCCACCCTAGGAAAGTCTTAGCACCATTGTAGAGACGCGCCATGGCGCGTCTCTACAAGAATGATGTGTCCTAACCGCTTGGCGGTTGCTATATCACATCAGCCTGTTCTCCGTGAAATTACGGAAACGGTAAACTCCCCATGTCAGCTATTTGTCGTAGAACCCCGTAAGTCTCTGCTTAAAGATTTGATAAAGGGATGAAAAAATGATTGATTTCCCTTAACAGTTCCGTTTACCCTACAAATAGGCATCTACTACAAACATCATGCAGGTTGGAAACGAACTCACAGCCAAGGAACAACCCGACTGGATATGTCCAGACATCAGTCCCCACTGGCAACTCAGCCAACAGGCGTCATCCAAACAGTATACTCTGCGATCGCGCCACGATAATCGTTATTTTCCCCTATCTCCAGCCGAGGTTTACGCCCTCAGCCATTTCACCGGAAATTTCACGGTTACTCAACTTCAACAGCAATGTCAGAAACAATATGGTTCAGCCATTTCCCCAAATTTTATCCTGGATTTATGGCAAAAACTGATTACCATTGGCATTCTCACATCCGATGAATCCATTCCACCCAACCCACCCGTTGCAGCCGACAGAGGGCAAAACATAAACAATGGCAGAGAAATTCCCAACCCCAACCATTCTCAGCCACAGCTAGATAATCAGATAGTAGACACCGACAACACAGAACAACAGCCAAATTCTCACCCCGCCAATCCCCTCAAACTTCAACTCAAATCCTGCGTTCAATGGATTCCCCACTCCGATGGCTACTGGATACTACGCAATCCCGAAGATGTCACCTTTCTCCAAGTTGATTCTCACAGTAAAGCCGCCATCGACCAACTCGGAAAACATCCCCCCGCCGATATCGCCAAACACAATAACCTCACCCTCAATCAACTCCGCTATCTGCTACAACTCCTCACCGCCACCGGGATGTTAACTGGAACCCAACCCGCCAAACCTGCCAAACGAAAATTCACCCCCCTACAACTCCTCTTTTTCAAAGTTCCCCTCTTTAATCCCGACACTTGGTTAACTCGACATATCACTAAACTGCACTGGATTTGGACTCGTTCAATTGGTCTCATCCTGTGCTTTTTTTTAGCCTTTTCACTCTTCATTGGTTTATCCCAACGTCCCGAAATTCTCCTTACCGGACAACAATTAGTCGCAAATCAGGGCATTTCTCTACTATTCCCCTTTGCCCTACTCGCCATGTTAGTTGTCACCCTACACGAACTTGGACACGCCTTTACCCTGAAACATTACAACGGCATTGTCCCCGAATTCGGGCTACTCTTCATGTTTCTAATGCCAGCCGCTTATACCAATACCACAGACTCCTATTGTCTCTCGCGATTTAAACGAATCTTAGTCGTCGGCGCAGGTATTATTTGTCAACTAATTATCGCCGCCACCGCCTTTTGGTTATGGCAATCCTCAGCCAATTGGTTAGCCACCGCCAGCTATCTCCTCATGGTAGCCGCACTCTTTACCATCGCCCTCAACCTCAATCCCCTCGCCAAATTTGACGGCTACTATCTCGCCGTCGCCCTCACCGGAATCAACAACCTCCGCACTCGTTCCTTCCAATTCTACGGAAACCTACTACGCCGACACCCCAACCGCGAACCCCGCCACAATCGCCTAATCCTCGCCACTTACGCCCCCTTCAGCCTCCTCTATATCCTCTTCGTCTTCAGTAGCATCTTCACCCTAATCACAAATTGGACATTAACCAACATCCCCTTCTGGACAATTACCCTACTCACCCTTTGGGCAATTTACTACTACTTCCCCCAAAAACCAACCGAGGTACACACAGACAAGAAAAACAAACCAAAAAATCCCTCCCCTAAACCCCTCTGCGAACCTCTGCGCTTCCCTCTGCGAACCTCTGCGTTTCAAAAAAAGCCCCAACCCCAACCCCTAACCCCCATGAACCCCTCCCAACCCCTACAACTCGCCCCCCCAACCAGCAAACCCCACCTCCCCCTAAAACAAATCGCCATCCTCCTCACCATCGCCACCAGCTTAAGCCTAATCAGCCTCATCCCCACCTCCTTTGACGTCGGCGGTTCCGTCGAACTCGAAACCCGCCAAGGCGCCAGAAGCATTGTCCGCACACCCATAGCCGGAGTCATTACAAAAATCTACGTCAAACCCGGACAAACCGTCCAACCCGGACAAATTCTGGCACAATTATCCAGTTTAGAATTAGACCGAGAAATCGCCACCATCGAACAACAACTCGTCCAAGCCCATCAAGTCTTAGACAGCGCCCAGAAACAACGCATCCGCGCCGAAGCCCAACTCGTAGAAGTCCAAGCCATAGCCGAAGCAATGATGGTAAAAACCCGTCGAGAAAGCTTACGCGCAAAAGCCCTCACTCAAGGACAACTTACCCCCGAAATTCAAGTCTTAAACACCCAACGCCAACGCCTCCAGGAACGCATCCCCGAACTCCAGGAAAAACTCCAACGCTATCACCAACTCTACGAACAAGGCGCCATTTCCCGCAACCGCCGCGATGAAGTCGAAAGTGAACTCCACAACATTGAAAGTAACTTAGTCGCCAAAACCCAAGAAATCGCCGCCGCCAAACAAAACCAAACCGACACCGCCCGTGACTTACAAACCGAAACCGCGTCTCAATTTGCCGCCATTGACGCCTCTGAAATGATTGCCCAGGCGGAATCCCAAATGGTAACTCAACAACAAGCGATCGCGACTCTAAAAAAACCGTCTATCTGAACTAAAAACCCTTAAACAAAATCTTACCCTACGTTCTCCCATTGCCGGGGTTATCCTCACCAATGATTTAGACTTGCGCCAAAATCAAGAACTCAAACCCACCGAAGACTTCCTCCTAGAAATTGCTGAACTCAGCAGCCTCACCGCCACAGTAGACATTAAGGAAGAAGACTTAGAATATGTGGAAAACCACAAACCCGTTACCTTCCGTCCCCGCCAAGCTAAACTAAGACCATACACGGCAACAGTACAACGAATTCTGCCCCAAATCCAGCATGAACCCTCCCAACCCCACCCCATCGCCCAAGTGGAAATTGTCGTGGATAATAGTGATGGTAAACTCTATCCGGGAGCGACTGGTTATGCCAAAATCTACTCAGAACGGATTCCCCTGTATC
This sequence comes from Coleofasciculus sp. A1-SPW-01, assembly GCF_040217205.1. Classification (NCBI taxonomy): domain Bacteria; kingdom Bacillati; phylum Cyanobacteriota; class Cyanophyceae; order Coleofasciculales; family Coleofasciculaceae; genus Coleofasciculus; species Coleofasciculus sp. A1-SPW-01. The sequence continues at coordinate 29,322 of NZ_JAVJNP010000084.1, forward strand.
AACGTTTAGGGCGAGAACTCATGCGGTTAGTTCCCTTAGAGCGATTCCTGTGGCGATAACAATAAACTGTTCGGCATTTAAAGCTTAAGTAGGTAGGCACTGCTTAATATCAATATTTAAATGCATAACAGCTTAAAATGCTTGGCGAATTGAGGCGCTAAAAATGGCTTATAGTGACTTTACTACATTAAGTAAATTTAAGAAAGCATTTAATTTACGGATTGACGAAGAATCTGATTTATTTGTCACTGTAGAACCCCTACAGCCGAGTGAATCGCTCGCCGCTACTTTAGCGGAAACAGTTGAACTGGCTCTGGCAATTAATACAGAAAAAGCCCGATCAGAAATGATAATTACACCGATTCTATTGGAGTTGAGAAGAAGAGTCAATTATCAAATTAGTTTATTCTCAGGTTCAGATTTTAATGTTGATTTGGAAAAAGGGTTAAATGGGTATTGTGATTTTATTATCAGTCGCTTTAAAGAGCAACTGACAATTAATGCTCCGGTGGCGATTATTGTAGAAGCTAAGAATGAAAACATTAAAGGTGGATTGGGACAGTGTGCGGCAGCAATGTTAGCAGCCCAGTTATTTAATCAGCAGGAAGAAAATGATATTCAGACGATTTATGGAGCGGTAACGACAGGAGATATTTGGAAGTTTCTAAAGTTAGAGAATGCTGATATCTGTATCGACTTGAGCAATTATTACATTAAAGATATACATAAAATTTTAGGTATTTTATTTAAAAGCGTTCAGGCTTGAATAAAATTCGCCCTTCACAACCGATCAGATTGATAGGAAAAGGCGGATCAAAGATACCGATAAATCTATTTAGGGCTTGCTGCACAAAGCCGAAAACTGTAGGGGCGGGTTTAGGGACAATTGTAGGGGCGGGTTTAGGGACAATTGTAGGGGCGGGTTTAGGGAATCAATTCAGATATCCACCGATAACGGAAAAACAAAACCCGCCCTCCTCACCGATAACGTATAAACAAAACCCGCCCTCCCCACCGATACTGTACCTCATCAACCACCAAATCTGCTGTATCATCATTTGGCGATTAGCGACTCAACGAAGGAAGAAAACTAACTAACTCCGGAAACGCGATAATTAAGACAACAATTAGCGCCTGAAGCAAAATAAATGGAATTACCCCCCAGTAAATCTCCGTTGTCTTCACCTCCGGTGGGGCGACACCCCGTAAGTAAAAGAGGGCAAAGCCAAAGGGCGGTGTGAGAAAGGAGGTTTGTAGATTCGCCCCCAAAATAACCCCATACCAGACAAGATTCACGTCTAGAGATTGCGCTACAGGAGTAAATAAAGGAACGATAATAAAGGCGATTTCAAAAAAGTCAATAAAAAAGCCTAAAATAAACACCGTTACCATACTCACTGCCAGAAAGCCAATCTGACCTCCGGGTAAATTGGCGAGAATATCAAACATAAACTGATCGCCATTTAACCCGCGAAAGACTAAACTAAACGCCGTAGAACCCAGTAGGATAAAAATCACCATGCTGGTAATTCGTAGCGTAGCGTCACAGGCTTGGCGTAACGATAACCAGCTTAACTGACGATTAGCTGCAGCGAGTACCATCGCGCCTACACACCCCACCGCCCCAGCTTCGGTTGGTGTGGCAAAGCCAAAAAAGATACTGCCTAAGACTAACAGAATTAATAATAACGGTGGAACCATGGCAAACAGAACCCGGCGTCCTAATGCTTTCCCACCAATGTTGCGAACCTCAGCGGGTAAAGCAGGTGCAGCGCTGGGTTTTAACCATGCCACAATCAGTACATGTACCGCAAAAGCGGTGGTCATTAATAAACCGGGAATCAGAGATCCAATAAATAAGTCCCCGACAGAAATTCCTAATTGATCCGCTAATACAACTAACACGACACTCGGCGGGATAATCTGTCCCAATGTCCCCGATGCCGCAATTACTCCCGTTGCTAACCGTTTATCATAGCCGTAGCGCAACATAATCGGTAAAGAAATCAGTCCCATTGCCACTACGGTTGCAGCGACAACCCCAGTAGTTGCGGCTAATAGCGCCCCGACTAATACTACAGCTAAGGCAAGTCCCCCCCGCAGACGCCCGAACAAAATCCCCATAGTTTCTAACAGGCGTTCAGCAATGCCAGATTTTTCTAGCATGGAACCCAAGAAAATAAAATAAGGGATTGCCAATAGGGTATAATTTGCCATGATGCCAAAAATGCGCTGAGGCATGGCAGTGAGGAAGATGGGGTCAAAGACACCCAAACTCACACCAATAATCGCAAACGCGATCGCAACGCCTCCCAGAGAGAATGCCACAGGATAGCCTAGGGACAGAAATACCAGCGCCCCGGCAAACATCAGCGGACCTAGCCATTCATAATCCAGCGTCATGATGTTCCTCCTGGGGTGTGAGATAGCCTGTGAAAATTGCCCAGTTTTTAATCCCTTGGGAAATCCCTTGCAGAATCAAGAGGACAAAGCTGACAATAATCATGGATTTGATCGGATAGCGGGGTAATCCCCCCGGATCAGGCGACATTTCCTGAATTGCCCAGGAATTGAGAATGGTTCCCCAGGAGAAATAAATCACCATTAAACAAAAGGGAATTAAGAATAACAGCGTCCCGATTAAATCAGCCAAGGCTTTCCATTTCGGTGACCAACTTTTATGGAACACATCCACCCGCACATGTTCATCATGGCGCAGGGCGTAAGCGGCACCCAAGAGGAATACCAAGTCAAATAAATACCATTGCCCTTCAATAAAGGCATTGGAACTCAGGTTTTGACCGACGAAATAGCCAATATAGCGTCCGGCAACATTCCAGGTACCGATCGCGATCATTAATAATACTAGCCAGTAGGTTAGGCGACCAACCCATTCGTTGAAGGCATCAATGAGTCGAGAAATCTGTAATAATTGCTGCAAGGCTTATGGCTTCTCCTGAAACACCAGATGTGTATTTTACCGCCACTGTTGCCAGGACTGTAGCACTTAACCAGAAACTTTCGCCTTTTTCTGGGGGCATGAGGAGACAGTTATGAATTCCAGTTCCCTCCCCTTGATAAGGGGAGGGTTAGGGTGGGGTTCAGATATACCGTAAGGTGGGCATTGCCCACCAGCCTTAAGCAGCGTACCATTCGGTTTAGGATAGTTTGAAGTAATACGAGATATTAAAATTAATGCTCGGCGTAATTCGGAAAGTTGGTAAAATTAGACGCTGGTTGCCCATAAACGAACAGTGGTGGGTTAAATTTGACCTACTACGAACATTAGTTCGCCGGGATTTGGAAGCACGGTATAAGGGTTCGGTATTGGGGAATTTGTGGCCCCTCCTCAATCAACTCTCGCAGTTGCTGATTTATACCTACGTGTTTTCCATTGTCCTGAAGGTGAAGCTAAGTCTGAAAGGATTACCTGCGGATAACAATATTGCCTTTGGCTTATGGTTGTTTGCCGGGTTATTGCCGTGGATTGCCTTTACTGGCGGGTTAACCCAATCAGCGGGTTCGGTAGTCGGACAACCCAATTTGGTAAAAAAGGTGGTGTTTCCCTTGGCACTATTACCACTGGTTCCCGTATTATCGACATTTATTGAAAGTGCCTTAGGGTTAGCCGCGTTGATTGTGTTAGTGGCTATATCTTCAGGAACATTACATGCCACATTAGCGTTATTGCCTTTAGTGTGGTTAACCCAGTTGTTATTAACCGCCGGGTTAGGATATTTGGCAGCCGGATTAACCGTATTTTTGCGAGATATTCCCCAAACGTTAGGGGTGATTTTGAATCTTTGGTTTTATATGACGCCGATTGTCTATCCCGCTTCGGTGATTCCAGAACACTTACGGGATTGGGTATTTTGGTTGAATCCTCTAGCGGTGATTGCTCAGGTTTATCGGGATTTAGTATTACTGGGTTCAGTGGAACATGGGTTAGAATGGGCAGTCGCGTTTGGCGTTTCGGGGGTTGTGTTTGGTGTAGGGTTTTGGTGTTATCAGAAATTGCGTCCCGCGTTTGCCGATGTATTATAGAGCGTTAAATGCGGCAAGCATTGGTGTCAACTTAAGGTAGAAAAGCAATGCTGGTAAGGTTTTAAGCTGTGTCTATCTACTTCTCGGCATTTCCCCCTCATCCCCTAACCCCAACTCCGGTCCGTGGGGAGAAGGGGAATCGGATTCTCTTGCTCCCCTCTCCCCTGCCATAAAAGCGAAGCATCCTTAGTCATCCCCCCTCTTGTAGGGGGGAACGAGGGGGGTTGGGAGAGGGGCTGGGGGAGAGGGGTTGAGCTTAAGTTGACACCAATGTCCGGCAAGTCGCCCCTACAGTATTTTTGGGTAGGCAATTATTCTTGAGCAATTTGTAAAATTCGTTGGTAAAGATTATTAGTCATCCAAAAACCCGCTTCATTGGTTAAAGCATCTAAAAAAGTTCCTGGTACATTAAACCTTGTCAGTTCTGCGTAAACGGCTTGTGGAATCAGAATTGTGCCGTAGAGTTGGTAGAGTAGATCAAGCTGTGCGATCGCGGCTAAATTGGTAATCGGTGAGGTATTACTAACAATAGTCAAAGATAACCCATCTCCCGCATCATTGTCACCTCAGCATCCAATTCCGGCACATCATAATGCACAGGAATCTGACGACTTGCGAGCAGCTTTTGAAAGTGCAAACGGGGCAAATTTGCCAATCGACTGGCTTGCGCTAATGTCAAGCGTTCCTGCTGAAACAGCAGAATGGCAATTTCTTGTAACATCTCTACATCCGAGAGTTGGGCAATGTTCAGAACTTCATCGGGAATAACAACAGCCATCGGGTAAACTTTAGACTCGTTTACTCCTATTCTAAAGACAGGGGGAATGGAAACTAAACCCCTACGGTTTGGGTTGGTGTGGCAATTTTGATAGAATCGACGCGATCGCATTCTTCCTAAGCTGTTCGGCATTTAAACCTTAATGTCAAGAATGGCAAAATCCTTGTAGTGCGTTAAGCGAAGCCATGCCGCAGGCTTTGCATCTTGCTCGCTGCTAATACCCAATTTAAATGCATGACAGCTTATACCACGATAAAATCGGTTTGGCGGGTTTGGAAACCAAGGGGTTTGGGTTTGTCTGTCAATTTTGATACAATTAGCGCGATCGCATAATTCCTAAACCACGACGAAATCGGCTACACTGACTTGATTGGCTTGTACGCCGATTAACATGGCTAAGACTTCCCCACTCTGCTGCATCTGAATTAAGGTGGTACTCCCCATACCCATCAGATGAAGCTGATTAAAACTTAACCCTCCGGCTAACCCTAAGGTATCTTCCCCAGGGTTAAAGTCAAAGATAGTATCGCTTCCCTCTCCAACTCGTAAAATAAACTGATCCGCCCCATTATTCCCATAAGCTTTATCCGCGCCAGCGCCGCCATCGAGGGTATCATCGCCGTCTCCGCCAACCAGGATATCCGCGTCACCTTCTCCCAGGAGAAAATCATTTCCCGTATCACCAAATAAGCGATCGCGATCGTCTCCGCCATAGAGGATATCATTATCCTCATCACCGCGTATGATATCTTCCCCGCTATTACCGAAGAGGATATCATCACCGGAATTGCCGAATAGTTGGTCATTACCGTCGCCGCCTTCTACCGTATCATGTCCAACTCCCCCTTCAATGCGATCGCGTCCAGCTTCTCCCATGAGCATATCATCTCCGGCATCACCAAAAAGCTGATCATCATCATCGCCGCCACTGAGGAAGTCATTGGCTGTACCCCCGTGTAATTCATCATCCCCGGCTTCGCCAAATACGAGATCCTCGCCATTTCCCCCGGTGAGGGTGTCGTTATTAGGTGTACCAAATAAGGTTAAGTTGCTAACTGGATTAACGGTAATAGTGACGGTGGCGGTATCCGTATCTTGTCCATCAGTAATCGTGTAATTAAAGCTATCCTCGCCATTAAATCCAGCGGCGGGAGTATAGAGAAGATAGTCGTCTGTTGAATCATTAGGAGTACCCCGTTGATCACGAGTAATTGTCCCCCCGTTGGTGGAGAAGATATCAAAAGTATCGATATATAAGGTATCGCCATCCAGGATATCACTATCATTACTGAGGATATCAACACTAACTGGAGTATCTTCTTCAGTCGTGGCGTTATCAGCAATAGCAACAGGAGAATCATTAACGGGATTGATGATTAAATTAACCGTTGTTCCTGTGGAATAGTTAGTGCCATCGGAAGCATTCCAGACAAAACTGGTATTACCGTTATAGTTAGCATCGGGGGTAAAGGTGAGGGAATTTAAGTCAGTAATTGAGATATAGCCACTCTGTAGGGGCGCAAGGCTTGCGCCCTCAAGGCTTGCGCCCTCACCGCTTGCTTCCTCACCGCTTGCGCCCTCAAGGCTTGCGCCCTCACCGCTTGCTTCCTCACCGCTTGCGCCCTCACCGCTTGCGCCCTCACCGCTTGCGCCCTCACCAACAGGATTACCGTTCAGGGTTAATGTACCGTTTTGGGGTAAGGAAAGCAGTTTAATGGCGGTAAAGTTATCGGATTCTGGGTCACTATAGGCATTGATAAAGTCAGTATCGGTGAAGGTAATCGCACTATCTTCTTGACCTATTTTGTTAAAGGAGGTGAGTGTAGGCGCATCATTAATTCCAGTAATCGTTACGGTAACAGTAGCCGTATTCGTGCGTCCGGTGCTATCACTCACCACGTAATCAAATGTGTCAGTCGCTGTTTCTTGTGTGGTTAAATAGTTGAACGCGGTATCGGGATTGTAGGTAATTGTTCCATCTTGGTTAAGGGTGACAATTCCTTGGGTAGAATTGGTTTCTATTCGGTCAATCGTGAGACTGTCGCCATCGGGTTCTTGGTCATTGGTTAGGGGATTGAAAATTAGCGGCGTATTTTCATCCGTGGTAATGGTATCGTTTTGGGCGATGGGAGGAAAGTTACTGGTATTGAGGATAATTGAGACAGTATCGGAACCCAAATTAGCAACAGCGAGGTCAGGTTTGCTGTCATTATTGAAATCTCCGATATCAATACCTCTAGGAGTAGTTCCTACGTCCAATTGAATGGTTTCACTAAAATTGCCCAACCCATTTCCTAACAAGATTGAAACAGTATTGGCAGATACATTGGCTGTGGCGATATCTAACTTCCCATCGGCATTAAAGTCGGCAACAGTAATTTCACGGCTTCCAGTTCCTGCGGCAAAGTGAGTCGCCACACCAAAACCCCCTGACCCATTTCCTAACAAAATGGAGACATTATTGGAACCACTATTAGCAACAGCCAGGTCGAGTTGGTTATCTCCATTGAAGTCTCTGATAGCCACGGCTCCAGGATTAGTGCCTACAGTAAAGTTAGTGGCTGTACTAAAGTTACCCAATCCATTCCCCAATAGTACAGAAATGGTATTAGAACTCCAATTTGACACCACTAGGTCAGAGTGGCTATCTGAGTTAAAATCTGCCACGGCAATTCCTACGGGATTCGTCCCTACCCCAAAGTTTTGAGCCGCACTAAAGCCGCCCAACCCATTGCCTAATAGAACTGAAATATTGTTAGAACCCCTATTGGCAACGGCTAAGTCTAATTGATTGTCTGAGTTAAAGTCTCCCACAGCAACGTTGCGGGCATTCGTTCCCACAGTAAATTCACTAGCCGCGCTGAATCCACCAGCCCCATCGCCTAAGCGCACAGAAACTTTGTTAGTGCCATATCTTGTTACGGCAAAATCCGGTTGACTATCGCCATTAAAGTCTCCAACAGCAACGGAGATAGGATTATTTGCGATACCAAAGTTGTTAGCAGCACTAAAGCCACCATTACCGTTACCTAAAAGGACTGAAACATTGTTGGAAGACAGATTTGCTACAGCAATATCCAAGTTCCCATCTAAATTGAAATCCGCTATCCCCATACCTGGTCCATGAGGTTCATCTCCCACAGCAAAATTTGTGGCATCGCTAAAGGAAACGGGAATATCCGGTTCATCAATTCCGGTGACTGTTACCGTCACAACTGCTGTATCGCTTCCACCATTCTCATCATTGACGGTGTAACTAAATGTATCTGTCGCCGTTTCCCCAGCCACTAAAGACTGAAACGCTGTACCGGGATTATAGCTAACTGTACCATCTGTATTTAAGGTGACACTTCCCTGAGTTTGAGTCGTATCTATACTGCTGATACTGAGAGTATCGCTATCATCTACATCGCTATCATTCGTTAATAGATTAAGCGTAATCGCCCCATTTTCACTGGTCGTGGCACTATCGTCTACGGCAATCGGCACATCATTAACCCCTGTCACCGTTATCGTGACGTTGGCTGTATCTGTCCCGCCATTCCCATCACTGATACTGTACTCAAACGTATCCGTAACAGTTTCTCCTACAGCTAAAGATTGGAAATCCGAATCAGGCGTATAGGTAATCGTGCCATCCCCATTCTGGCTAACCGTTCCTAAGGTATTTTGCGTCTCTAAACTCTCCAGAATCAGGCTATCGTTATCGGCATCGCTATCATTACTGAGCAGATTTAATCCAATCGCCGTATCCGCCGCCGTGGTAACGCTATCATTTTGGGCAACAGGCGCATCATTAACCGGATTTACCGTAATATTAACCGTGTCTCCAGCCGCAAAGATTGTACCATCAGACGCATTCCAACCGAAGCTAGTTGTGCCATTAAAATTAGGATTGGGCGTAAAGCTGAGACTATTGACATCCGCAATAGTAACCGTTTGTCCAGCCGTAACCGCTATGCCATTTAAGGTTAAGATACCCGCATCAGGAAGAGACAGGATTTTGATTTGACTAGGATTATCACTTTCTACGTCACTAAAAGCGTTACTAAAATCAGTTTGACTAAAAGAAATTGGCGTATCTTCGTTACCCAGTTTATTAATAGTGCTGAGAATCGGCGCATCATTCACCCCAGTAATCGTTACGGTGACTGTGGCGGTATGAGTGCCTTGATTTCCATCCGTAATCGTGTAGGTAAAGGTATCTGTTGCTGTTTCCCCAGCGCCTAAGTCTTGAAACGCTGCATTCGGATTGTATGTTATTGTTCCATCAGCGTTGATGGTGACGCTACCAAGAGTCGTATGGGTATCAACGCCAGAAACTATTACGGTATCGTTTTCGATATCACTGTCGTTATCGAGAATGGCAATAGTCGTGGCTGTATCTTCATCGATAGTGGCGGTATCGTTGTTAGCGATGGGATTATCGTTAATGCCGTTAACCGTTACAGAAACTATTGCGGTAGCGGTATGGTTATTGCCATCGTCCAGGGTATAGGTAAATTGGTCAGTGATACTTTCACCCACACTCAGGGATTGAAACGCCGTGGCGGGAGTGTAGGTAACGGTGTTATCTGGATTAATTTGGACGGTGCCTTGAGTATTGGCGGTATCGACAGCGCTAATTGTGAGAGTGTCGTTGGTGTCTAAATCGCTGTCATTTGCCAATAGATTCAGGGAAATAGCCGTATCTTCATCAGTCGTGAAGTTATCGTTATTCGCGACAGGCGGGAAATTAGTGGTATTGAGGCGTAAGGAAATGTTATCGGAGTTATAGTTAGCTACGACAAAATCGGGTTTACCATCTTCGTTAAAATCTCCCACAGCGATGCCATAAGGATTATCTCCTACCCCGAAGTGGGTAGCATTACTGAAGTTACCACTACCATTGCCTAATAGTATTGAAACGTTGTCAGAGGTGTGATTGGGTACAGCGATATCCGGATTTCCATCACCATTGAAGTCAGCAGCGCTAATTTTCCAAGAAGGATTAGTCCCTACCGCAAAGTTGGTGGCAGCACCAAACTCGCCTAACCCATTTCCCAATAGCACCGAGACGTTGTTAGAACCGTGGTTGGCTACCGCTAGGTCAAGTTTGCCATCCTGGTTAAAATCTTCTACTGCTAGACCATGAGGATTCGTTCCTGTAGCAAACTTGGTCGGACTGCTTAAACCACCTGTTCCATTGCCAAGTAAAACAGCAACTTTGTTCTCGTGCCAAAGTCTGACCGCGACATCCTGGTTTCCATCAGCATTAAAATCGGCAGCGATAATCGTTGTGAGATTCGTTCCCCCTGCGGCAAAATTGGTGGCACTGCTAAAGCCACCTGACCCATTCCCCAACAATATAGAGACGTTGTGAGAGTCTTGGTTTGCTACCGCTAAGTCAGGTTTACCATCCCCATTGAAGTCAGCTACAGCAATTTGATAGGGTTTAGTCCCCACGGCAAAGTTCGTCGCCACACTAAACCCCCCAGTCCCATTCCCCAACAGTACCGAGACGTTGTTCGAGTTGTGGTTAGTCACTGCCAAGTCCAAGTTGCCATCGGCGTTAAAGTCCGCTACAGCGACATCGAAAGGTTGAGTTCCTACGTTCAATGACAGGGCGACTCCAAAGTTTCCAGTACCATCGCCTAAGAGAATGGCAACATTGTTGGCAAGACGGTTAACAACAGCTAAGTCCAGATGTCCATCGCCGTTATAGTCTCCGATACCAACGGCACTTGAACCATCCCCGGTGGAGAATTTTTTGTCATCTGAAAAACTAAGTGTGGTCATTTTAAAGGATTTTATTATTTATATAGAAATAATGATAAATCCTTGAAGGTTGGGTGGGATTAGAACACACAATATTTATTTTCGATGGAATCCATTGTCAGGATTATTGGGATTGTTATAATTATCACCGTTGTAGGGGCGAGTCGCTGCATCAATGTTCGGTGTGAGAATTAACCTATATCGACTCGCCCTTGTCTCAATTCGGTGTCACATCGATATCGGGCGGAGGGCGACCCGATACCATTAAAGGTTAGGTGGTGTTAATTTAATCCGGCGGGTCGCCCCTACCATTGTTTTTATGGACAAGGTGTTGGATAATTCCCGATACCTGACGGAGGGCGACCCGATACCATTAAGGGTTAGGTGGTGTTAATTTAATCCGGCGGGTCGCCCCTACCATTGTTTTTATGGACAAGGTGTCGCATTCCTGATACCTGACGGAGGGCGACCCGATACCATTAAGGGTTAGGTGGTGTTAATTTAATCCGGCGGGTCGCCCCTACCATTGTTTTTATGGACAAGGTGTTGCATTCCTGATACCTGACGGAGGGCGACCCGATACCATTAAAGGTTGGGTGATGTTAATTGAATGCGGCGGGTCGCCCCTACCAGGGTTTCAATGTATCTGATTCCTGATTCTTCCCTATATCTTATACCGGACAACCCAATAAAATAAGGGTTGGGTGGTGTTAATTGAATGCGGCGGGTCGCCCCTACCAGGGTTTCAATGTATCTGATTCCTGATTATTCCCCATATCTTATACCGGGCAACCCCATAAAATAAGGGTTTGGTGATGTTAATTGAATCCGGCGGGTCGCCCCTACCAGGGTTTCAAGGTATCTGATTCCTGATTATTCCCCATATCTTATACCGGGCAACCCAATAAAATAAGGGTTAGGTAATGTTAATTAAATCTGGCGGGTTACGAGAACACCAAAGGTTTAGGGTTTAGCCTCGTGATTGTCAGGATTATTGGGATTATCATGGCTGTAGGGGCGAGTCGCTGCATCAATTTTCGGTGTAAGAATTAACCTGTATCGACTCGCCCTTGTCTAAATGTTGTGTCAGATTATTCCCCATACCTGACGGAGGGCGACCCGATTACATTAAAGGTTGGATGGTGTTAATTAAATGCGGCGGGTCGCCCCTACCATTGTTTTTATGGATGCGATGTCCGATTATTCCCCATACCCGGCGGAGGGCGACCCGATTACATTCAGGGTTGGATGGTGTTAATTGAATGCGGCGGGTCGCCCCTACCAGGGACAAATGGCGAACAATTAAACAATTTCTCAACTGGCACAACAATAGACGAATCGTCGATACGATTTTCCGAGTCTTTGGGTCATACAATTCCTGTGCAACTCCAAAAACTGTCCCGTTGCCCATAAGTTATCAGAAAAGTAATTCCTATCCTTGAGTAAATTGAATTAACCAACGTTTGATGAAGAAAGGGACTATGGAATCACCATTTAACAACCAAATCCACAGTAATGCTTGGGTATTTCAAGCCTGGGCTTCTTTTATTATTTCTGTCTCAGCTATGAGTATCGGGATTTTATATCTACCCGTCGATAGCTGGACAAAAGGCTTTATGGGAATGGGGTTAGTCTTCTCCGTTGGCTCAACCATAAGCCTCTCCAAAACCACCCGCGATATTCATGAGTCGAAACGCATTATCTCTAGAGTCGATGAAGCGAGAATCGAAAAACTGCTCAACGAAAATCATCCGCTTCAATAAGGGGGAGGTGTAGATTATTTCCAGTTCCCAATTAACCCGTACCGTAGGGGCGCACCGACGTGCGCCCTGCAAGGTGTGCGCCTTGTGAACTATGTATTACTTATATAAGCACAGGCACTACCTGTAGGGACACGGCAATGCCGTGTCCCTACCATAAATGGCGTTTGTGTGTAAATCCTGTTATATACACTGGGCTAACGATAGGCTAAAATTATTGCCGATGGACGCACGCTGTTGCCGATGGGCGCACGCCGTGCGCCCCTACAAACATAATAAAAAACCTCAATGGCAATAACCATCGAGGATTTATAGACCAAAGACGTAATAACAAACCGCCTATTGTTTTGGGCGTGTTTTTGACTTATACTGTTTAAGGGCTTTCTTGCGACGCATTTTGGTCGCCACGACAGCCGACTCAATCGGAAATCCAGCCACGGGAATAACCTGAAACTGTCGCTCGTCTTCTAGTTGCTTGAGTTCGGTGTAGTCTACCCAGTTGATGCAATTAACGGGACAGGTATCAATTGCTTCTTGGATTAAATCTTCTGGGTCACCATCTTGGCGAAAGGCACGCGCTCGCCCATGATCTGGCTCGATGTAAAATGTATTGTGAGCTGTATGGGCACAATGCTTACAGCCAATACAGGTGATTTCATCGACGTAAACACCTTTCTGCCGCAGCTCACCACCGAGTTCGGGTTCTAAACCTGAACGCTCTGGTGCATCTCGGAAGACGCCGCCGAGTTCGGGTTCTAACCCTGAACGCTCTGGTGTAGGGGAGAAATCAGACATTACGCACTCCAGCGTTGGACAACTAAACGGATTGAACCGTCTTGATTATTTTCGTGTTGGGCAACTTGAAACCCTTGCTTGGCAGTTTCATTCATTACCGTATGAAACGCATACCGCTGGGTGATGCGGTTGAGGAAACCCTCTACGGATAACGGCTGTTGCCAGTATTGGAGGTCAGCAACTAGCTCGTATTCTTTACCATTCCAAGCAAAACCAACATCGTAGTTATTCTCTTGTTCGATAACCACTTCGGCGGTTCTGGTTTGACCTTGATACCCACGCACTTGACTAGGACCTGTTTTCCAATCGACACCCAGGTCTGTTAACGCCGATTGTAAAGAGGTCAGGTTGCGGATTTGAGTTTTTATGTTGCTGAAATGAGACATTTTGGTTAAAGAAAGCTAATTGAACAAAAAAACTTACCAAGAGCTATAGGTCGCTTGAGCGGTTGCTGTTGCCGACTGCTGAGTCGGTTGGGTAAAGTATTCCGATGTTTGCTCCATCGAGACGACTTGCCCTAACTGAGCTTCAATGGCAGCAGTCACCTCCGCACAAGAGGCGCCAACGATACCCGTGACTTTCTCTTGCACTCGACCATCTGGATAAATGACAAATTCTAAGGTTTCCATCAGTTTGTTAACGGTTGGGTCAGTCCTCCAGTTCTGGGCTGTAACACCAATTAAGCGACAGCCTCTGAGTGTACACAACCAGCTATCTCGCCAGTTGAGCAGTCTCTCGTTATTATTCGCATCATAGCGAATTAAACCTTAACAGAAATTAATACTTGATTAGTATCTTACACTAATCTTTTGTTAAGTTTCGCGTATCTTGCTCTCCCAGTCAAGCGGCAGGATTGCCCAAATCGCGTTCTTAACAAAAATATACATGGGGATGAGGCACAGGGAAGATGGGGGAGATAATGGAAGTTTGTTTGATTTAAGGTTTACCGCTATGAGTGAGATGCATAAGACGAATTCGATGAATTCTACGGAAAACAAACCTGTTCGAGTCGGTATTTTAGGCTTTGGCGGATTAGGACAAGCGGCGGCTAGAGTGCTGGCTGGTAAACGGGATATGAATTGGGTCGCGGCTGCTGATAAACAAGGCTGGGCTTATGATGCTATTGGGTTAGATCCCGATCGCGCGATCGCAACGTATCATAATCAAGGGTCACTGGGGTATCTCGAACCCGCAGGCACTCTCAGCAATAACACGATTGCTGATTTAATCGAAAATGCGGCAGTGGATGGCTATTTCCTTGCCCTACCTAATTTGCCGAATACGTTTATGGCATCAGTCGCCCGCCAGTTTATCCAATCAGGGTGGCGGGGGGTACTGGTAGACGCCCTGAAGCGCACCAGTGCGGTGGAACAGTTACTCGCGATGAAAGATGAACTCCAAGCCGCCGGAATCACCTACATGGCGGGATGTGGTGCCACACCAGGACTCTTAACCGCTGCGGCAGCGATCGCGGCTCAAAGCTATGCTGAAATACACAGCGTTAAAATTACCTTTGGTGTCGGTATTGCCAATTGGGAAGCCTATCGCGCCACGATTCGAGAAGATATTGCCCACCTTCCCGGCTACGATGTAGAACAGGCACGTCAGATGAGTGATGCGGATGTAGAAGCGCTTCTGGATCAAACCAATGGTATTCTCACCTTAGAGAATATGGAACACGCTGATGATATCATGTTGGAATTAGCTGGGATATGCTCTCGCGATCGCGTCACTGTCGGGGGCGTTGTTGATACCCGTAATCCCAAAAAACCCTTAAGTACAAATGTTCAGGTAACCGGACGCACCTTTGAAGGCAAAACCTCAACCCACACCTTTACTCTTGGTGATGAAACCAGTATGGCGGCTAATGTCTGTGGTCCAGCCTTTGGCTATCTCAAAGCAGGGATATCATTACATCAACGAGGTCTTTACGGTTTATTTACAGCGGCTGAAGTGATGCCCCACTTTGTTCGATAGTCTATGGTGATTGGGGATTGGGGAAGACCGAATGTAGAGACGTAGCATGCTACGTCTCTACTAAGCAGGTGGACGTTCAGTAGAGAAGCTTTCTGATTTTTCCTCTTCCGTCACATAATCTGGACTTTGCATAACAAACGGTAAACAAGCACCCGATAACCCCTGTTGAATCCGTTGAGGTGTGTCTGGGAAAATCACAAATAAGGGATAAATCCGGTCAACGCCTTCACTGAGAACATGTTGATGGCGGGGGGGCATTAACCATTCATAATCTTTGTCTAGCAACACTTGCGTCTGACGCCAGCGACCCAATAAATGAGAAAAATCCTCATGGGGGCGATGAATGAAAATGATAATTTCCACCCCCATTTTTATTTTCCATTCTGGGTCACACATTAACATGGCAACATCGCAAGGTAAGCCAACCGTTCCATTCAAGCTGTTTAGATTAGAATGTCCTGTTGAGGATTGGAGATGGCGCAGGCGCACAATAGGTAAAGGAATCGTGATCACACTTTCTGAGGGGCGGCGCATACTCGGAATCATTTCCAAGTAAGGTCGATGCTGCTTCAGAAGCGCCAACGCCCCCTCATGGTGGCTATATTCGGCTAAACTTGTTTCGTAATTAGATGGCTTAACTGGCATTTTTAAATAAGTAGCGATTTACTAACGTCTTATGGACTAGTTTAAATACTATTCACGAACCATAGTGGAAAATCAGTAGAGGTTGCTCAGGTTGTTAGTACCGTTCCCTAGGAATGCACGCCTTCAAAATGCTTTCCTTATCAGCGTTTCAGTAATGCGTGAAGGATAAGTTTTTTTCCGTCATGCTGTACGAGTAGCTGAATCAACACGGCAAATCCTCTACCATCAAACGGTTGTAGGAATGGACGCGCCATATCCTGGAAATGCTGTCCAATTTAACCCAACGTTTCAAACACTTTAAACATGGGCAGATACATAGAGACCAGAATTGTACCAACCATTCCCCCGATAACAATAATCATCACAGGCTCTAAAATACTGGTCAATGCTTTTACCGTTTGCTCAACTTCATCTTCATAGAAATCGGCAACCTTCATCAGCATTGAATCCAATTCCCCAGTTTCTTCACCAACACTAATCATCTGAATAGCTAGACCGGGGAAAACTTGCTCATTTTGCATGGCAACACTGATCAAACCCCCTTGCTGAATTTCCTGCTTGGTAGCTTCCACCGCGTTAGCAATCACTTGGTTTCCTGAGGTATCCCGAACAATGTCTAAGGCATTAAGAATGGGAACTCCGGAACGAGTCAACGTACCGAAGACGCGGCAAAACCGGGCGACTGATGATTTTTCATTCAGTTCACCAAACAGAGGTACTTTCAATAGGAGTGCATCGATTTGCAGGCGACCGGGTGGGGTTTTGTAGTACTGCTTGATGGCAACTGTGGTAACGATGATCACCCCAACTGGAATCAGAGCGTACCAGCTTCTGAGAACACCACTCAACCAGAGCATAAAGGCAGTCAGGGCTGGTAATGTGCCGCCGATTTCTTCAAAAATCCCGGCAAAGATGGGGATGAGAAAAATGGTCATTCCCAAAAACACCAGTACAGCAAAGCCACCAACCACCAGAGGATAAGTCATTGCCGACTTAATCTGGTTTTGCAGCCGCGCCATATCTTCCAGCAGCTTGGCTAATCGGTTGAGAACTTCATCTAGGACACCCCCAACCTCCCCCGCTTGCACCATACTGACATAGAGTTGGTCAAAACAGGCGGGATGTTCACGCATGGCATCTGAGAGACTGGTTCCCTGCTGAACTTCACTACTGATTGCCGTTAGGGATTTTTTCAGCTTGGGATTAGCACATTGTTCCGATAAGATACCCAGACAGCGCACGATGGCGACCCCAGCATTAACCATTACCGCAAATTGCCGGGAAAAAACGGCTCGGTCTTTGACACTGACGCTCGTCATTTTTTCCTGGAGTGCGTCTAAATTTAGGTCTTCCAGGCTAAACGCTTTCTGAATACTGCCAACACTGGAATATTGATTTTGAAAGTGGGCACGGGCTTGATCCGTAGAAAGAGCTTTAACTTTCTCTTTTTTGGCATTTCCTTTGGAATCCCGAACCTCAGCAATAAAGGTAGGCATAGCTTGCGTCTGAATGAAAAAAGGATTGAAGGAAAGGGTTAGTTGTCCGGTGATATTTTTTCCAGTTCACGAGAGAACTAACCCTGATAACTTAGCGAGTCTTAGCACCAACTTTGCCGCCTTTGGCGCCAGCACCAGCCATTCCAGCAGCACCGCCGAGAATACGCTGCAATTCGTCGGGCTTAGAACTCTTGGACACGGCTGTTTCAAAGGAAATCGTTCCTTGTTTGACTAAATTTGCCAATGTCTGTTCCATGGTGATCATGCCCATTTTCATTCCGGTTTGGATAGCGGAATACATTTGAGACACTTTGCCTTCCCGGATTAGGTTAGAGATAGCTGGAGTAACAATCATAATTTCCTGTGCCATTGCCCGACCAAACTCACCAGGTTTCGGGTTTTTCTTGGGTACCAAGGTTTGACTGAAGACGGCGACCAAGGAGTTGGATAGTTGAGCTTGGACTTGAGCTTGTTGTTCAGGAGGAAATACGTCCAGCATCCGGTTCACGGTTTGAGAGGCGGAACTGGTGTGCAAGGTTCCCATGACCAAGTGACCTGTTTCTGCGGCTGAAATCGCCAGTGAAATGGTTTCCAAGTCCCGCATCTCGCCGACCAGAATCACATCAGGGTCTTCCCGTAAGGCGGCTTTGAGCGCATTGGCAAAGCTTTTGGTATCTTCACCTTTTTGACGTTGGTGAACTAAGCTTTTAATGTTGGGAAAAACGTATTCCACCGGGTCTTCGACGGTGAGAATATGTTCAGGTCGGGTACGATTAATTAAATCAATCATTGCCGCCAGTGTGGTGGTTTTTCCTGAGCCGGTTGGTCCGGTCACCAGTACTAATCCCCGAGGACGTTCGCTCATTTCCCGCACAATATCAGGCAGACCTAGCTGATCAAAGTTGGGAATCTTGGAGGACAATGCTCGCAAGCAAGCGGCGTAGTAGCCACGCTCCTTATAAACATTGACTCGGAAGCGAGCCAATCCCTTCACCCCATAAGAGCAATCCAATTCCCAGTTCTGCTCTAATTCTTTGCGTTGACTATTATTGAGCATACTGAAAATCAGCTTCTGACATTCTTGGGGATTCAGGGGATCTTCCCCAAAGGGTTGGAGTTTGCCACTAATGCGGAAATAGACCGGTGCCCCAGCTTGAATATGCATATCTGAGCCACCCATTTCAACGAGCTGCTCCATCAAGTCTTCAATCATTAAATCCATTGGCATGGCGTTGTCTCCAATAAGAATTAGTTGTTAATTGTCAGTGTTCGTTACCTAATCAATTGTTGTTGGGGGTTGAAGCCAACAACAATTGATGAATAGTCCCAGCTTTTAGTCTCAAAAACGTGGGGTCATACAGTACGGACAGTCTAACCACTCCTGTTCTAACCCAGCGCCGCAAGTGCTACAGGAGAGGGATTGCTTACGTTTGGCTTTCATTTCTGCCTCAAGACCGGAATCAGTAAACGTTACCCGTTCAACTTCTTCCAATGTTGTATGACCATCCTGCACCAGGTTTAAACTGTAGGATAATAGGGTTTTCATCCCTTCTTCCACCGCTGCTTCTTTGATCCGTTCAGTAGGCGCTCCTTCATTGATTAGGAGTTGCAGTCGTTCGGTGTTCCGCATGACTTCATAAACGCCCACTCGTCCTTTGTACCCAATTCCATTACATTTTTGACAGAGTGTTCCTTTGGAGCGAGCGTCGGTAATTTCTTCGGGTTGTAGGGTATTAGCTTTATAGAACGTGACTTCCCCTTCGCCGGAAGCAGCTAAACCAAATCGAGCTAGTTCAGCAGCGGTAGGCTGGTAAGGTGTGCGACATTCAGTACAAACCTTCCGCATCAGGCGCTGGGCTAAAACTCCCAGAAGCGCACCTGACACCATGAATGGTTCGACTCCCATTTCATCCAGGCGGGGAATGGCGCCGGCGGCGTCGTTGGTATGGAGCGTGGTTAAGACTAAGTGTCCAGTGAGCGCCGCTTCAATCGCGGTTTTTGCCGTTTCCTTATCTCGCGTCTCACCCACCAGAATTACATCCGGGTCTTGGCGTAGAAATGAGCGTAGAATCGAGGCAAAGTCCATGCCTTTTTCCCGCAGTACCTGTACCTGGGTAATACCAGGTAAGGAATATTCAATCGGATCTTCTGCGGTACTGATATTGACACCTGGGTCATTGCGCTCAGCCAGCATAGAATAGAGGGTTGTGGATTTACCCGAACCCGTCGGACCCGTGACCAAGATCAGCCCAAAGGGTCGTGCTGTCATTTCCCTGACCATTTCTAAGCTTTCTGGGTCAGTGATCAAAATATCCAAACCGAGTTGGGTGCTAGAGTTATCCAAAATCCGCAGGACAATCTTCTCACCATAACGGCTGGGTAGGGTACTGACTCGGAAGTCAACCTTGCGCCCTTGGAACATGCGCCGAATTCTGCCATCTTGGGGTAATCGGCGTTCAGCGATGTCCAAATCTGACATAATTTTGAAGCGAGCAGCAACGGCATTTTTGATTGTTTTAGGTAAGGGATCGAAGGCTTGCCGCAGTACGCCGTCTTTGCGGAAGCGAACCCGCAAGTATTCTTCTTGGGGTTCGATGTGAATGTCAGAAACGTCTTCTTGTAGGGCTTTGGCGAGGATTTTATTCACCAAGTTAATTACCGGGGCACCACCGGCTTCACCCGCGACTTTCGATATGTCTTCTTCCGTCGTTTCCTCTGGTGCATCAGACAGGGTTAAATTATCAAGATCCTGACTGATGTTTGTCTGCTTGGCGGCTTCCTGTTCCTTCTCTTGTGCCAGTTTTTGATCCCGATATTGATTAATCAGATGCTGATAGTCTTCCTGGGTAATCACCATCCGCCGTAGATCAATCCCGTGAGGGCGCAAAATCCGGTTCAGATCATCTTGGGCGTCAAGGTTATCCGGATCAACCATTGCTACCAGAAGCGATGGGGGTTGACCATCATTTTTGGATAACGGCACTAAACGATAGCGACTACAGATATCAATAGGAATTAGGCGTTCGATGAGTTCCTTGACTTGGTGACCAGAAATATCACCAAGTTCCGGATCAAGAGATTCAACACCGTAAAGTATTTTGAGTTCAAACAGTTGCTGTTTCTTGTACTGGCGTATCAAGTCGGGTGGCAACTGACGCCCAGTAATTGATTCAACGACATCGGTCAGAGGTCGTCCTGACTTACGGCTTTCCGCCAATGCCTGCCGCATTTGACCGTCATCAACGTAACCCGATTGAACCAGTTTATTTCCAAAGGGCGAAAAATCGTTTTTGACAACAAGGGCACGTCTTGCTGATGATGATGGGGATTGAGTCATAGTGGGTGAGACTATCTCCTTGATTACAGAATTCCTAAAAGTTTTAGCGTTTGTCGTACTGACTGGAGGAAGCGACAACGGTAACCCCATTGCCTTGCCGCCAATTTGAATAAAAGGGCTTGACGGATCTCAGAATGGCTCCCTGCTCACTGGGTTTAGATCGGAGTACCCATGCTGGGAAACACTTTGAGGCGCGAATCGAATAAGGTTGGATGCCAACATGCTGGAGTTACCAATATCCTGGCAAGGGTGAAATGCAAGTCTTCAGATAATCTAAATGTGATAGAATTCTGACTGAATTCAAAATTAGTCCTCTATAACCCTGATAAAATAATCTATTCCTTATTATAGATGGGGATACCGCCTCAAGTTTTATCTTAACCGTTTCCTCAGACCCCTAGAGTGCCTCCGCCCCCAAATCCTCAACGTAACAGGCTATGTCTCTACGGCGAGAACTCCTGTTTAGGTGTGATTGAATCAATAGACGCATTAACAACAGACAATTTTCCCCAGTATGTACTAGGATTTGAGGAGGTAGCAATCCGGACTTGATGCCTGGGACTTTAGCCTACCCAAAATCTTGCCGTTAATCTGGGCAAGGTAAATGTTGCCATCCCTTGAAGGAGCAGGAGATTGATTGAGTTTTTAGTACGAGTGAATTATGAGTGACGAAGACAAACAACCAAATACTACGTTGCAACAAACAGATGAGCAGAAGGCCGTGAATTCAGATAACCCCGATTTAAATGAGGCAACTTCTGAGGAGGAGGTTGGCACACAACCCGATGTTGAATCACCATCAACGGCAGAAGCGGCAACCGCTGAAGTGACAACGGAAGCGGCAGAAACTTCGGCCGGACAAGGGGTGGAGAGTGAGTCTGCGGAATCGGACTCTGCCGGATTGCCCGGTCAGCAGGAGGATGTCGCGGTTATCGAAACCTTGCAGCAGGAAAATGAACTCCTCAAAGCTCAACTGGAGGAAGTTAATCAGCAATTTGAAGCCTTTAAAACCCAATCCATGCGGATGGCTGCCGATTTTGATAACTTCCGCAAGCGGACGGCTAAAGAAAAAGAAGATTTAGACCATCAAGTAAAGCGTAATACTCTGGGCGAGTTATTATCCGTGGTTGATAACTTTGAGCGGGCGCGATCGCAAATCAAACCTCAAAATGATGGGGAGATGGCGGTGCATAAGAGTTATCAGGGGATCTACAAACAACTGGTGGAATCCTTCAAACGTCTTGGGGTTTCGCCGATGCGTCCGGAAGGAACAGAGTTTGATCCCAATTTCCATGAAGCAGTGATGCGACAGCCGAGTGAGGAATATGACGAAGGAATCGTCATCGAACAACTGATGCGTGGCTATTTCTTGGGCGATCGCGTATTGCGTCATGCCATGGTTAAAGTTGCTGCGGCTCCAGAGCCCGTGGTAACCTCAGAGGAAGACACCTCGACAGAACCAGAAAGTTAAGCGGCACGGGGATACTCCCCCCTTGGGTGTCCATCTCTAAAACAATCAACCCCAAACAACGGTTGAGCGCACGTCAGGTGAGTTCTGTAACCACAGATTACCACCTTAAAAAGAAAACCTTACCGATCAGATAGGCCGAAGCGCTATGGGAAAAGTCATTGGCATCGACCTGGGCACAACAAATAGTTGCGTGGCTGTCCTCGAAGGAGGTAAGCCCCTCGTCATTTCCAGTACGGAAGGCGGACGAACCACACCGAGTATTGTGGGATTTGGTAAATCGAATGAGCGCTTGGTTGGTCAACTAGCGAAGCGTCAGGCAGTTCCCAATGCAGAAAATACTGTCCATAGTATTAAACGGTTTATTGGTCGTCGATGGGAGGACACGGTAGAGGAGCGATCGCGAGTTCCCTATAACTGTGTTAAGGGTCGCGACGATACGGTTGATGTCCAGATCCGCTCCCATCAATATACCCCGCAGGAAATCTCTGCCATGATCCTGCAAAAGCTGAAAGCCGATGCCGAAAACTTTCTCGGTGAACCCGTAGAACAAGCGGTGATTACAGTCCCTGCCTATTTTACCGATGCTCAACGGCAAGCAACCAAAGATTCCGGCACCATCGCCGGTTTAGAAGTGCTGCGGATCATCAACGAACCAACCGCCGCAGCATTGGCGTATGGGCTGGACAAGCAAGACGAAGAACACCAAGTTCTCGTCTTTGACTTAGGCGGCGGTACGTTTGATGTCTCGGTGATGCAACTGGGCGACGGCGTATTTGAAGTCAAAGCCACGTCTGGCAACAATCATCTAGGGGGCGATGACTTCGATAACGTGATCGTGCGCTGGATGATCCAGGAGTTCAAAGAACAAGAAGGCATCGACATCGGCGCAGATAAAATGGCGCTACAGCGTTTGCGAGAAGCCGCAGAAAAGGCAAAAATTGAACTCTCTAGCATGTTGAACACCTCGATCAACCTGCCGTTTATTACCGCAGATGAAACAGGTCCTAAACATCTAGAGATGGAATTGTCGCGAGCGAAGTTTGAAGAACTGGCGAGCGACTTGATCAAAGGCACAGTTGAACCCGTAAAACAGGCGCTCAAAGATGGCGAACTTAAGCCTGATGATATTGACCGGATTCTGCTGGTCGGGGGTTCGACTCGCATCCCCGCCGTTCAGAAAGCGATTAGTAAGTTTTTTGGCGGTCGCCAACCCGATAAGTCGGTCAACCCCGATGAAGCGGTTGCCCTAGGTGCAGCCATTCAAGGGGGCGTCTTGGGCGGTGAAGTTGAAGACTTGTTGCTACTGGATGTAACTCCATTGTCACTGGGGATTGAAACCTTAGGCGAAGTTTTCACCAAAATTATCGAGCGTAACACCACGATCCCCACCAGTAAATCGCAAATCTTTTCCACGGCGACGGACGGACAAACCTCTGTGGAAATTCATGTCCTCCAGGGTGAACGGGCAATGGCTCGTGATAACAAGAGCCTGGGTAAGTTTCTACTGGCAGGCATTCCTCCGGCTCCCAGGGGTGTGCCTCAAATTGAGGTATCCTTTGATATTGATGTTAATGGAATTCTTAACGTCTCAGCGGCGGATAAAGGCACAGGACGAGAGCAAAGCATCCGGATTACCAACACTTGTGGATTAAATAGTGGTGAAGTGGAACGGATGCGCCAAGAAGCCGAGCAATTTGCCGAAGAAGACCGCCGTCGGATGCAACTGGTGGAACTGAAAAATCAAGCCGAAAGCCTCTTCTACAGTTACGAATCGACCCTAAAAGACAATGCCGATTTGGTACGCGAGGACTTGAAGGCGCAGGGAGAGAAGAAAAAGCAACAGCTACAAGCTGCACTCAAAAACCCCTCGATTCCAGTTGAGGACGTTAAACAGCAACTAGAAGATTTCCAACAAACCCTGTTTACTATTGGTGCAGCCGTCTACCAAGAGAGTGCGCCCGATTTAGAACCCGATGAGATTAGCGAAAGCGAGGAGGAACTTGCCTCACCTGTAGAAGTTAGCGAACCTTCTGAGTCGGAACCCGAAGAAGAAGAGTTAATTCTGAACTTTGATGATGAAACGGTAAATAATACTGACTATGAAACAGTTGACTAAGGCAATGCCTACATGTAAGTAGCAATTCGCTGGTTTTTTATCCAAAATGGATAGACGTGCAGGTGATCAGGATATCAGCCCTCGGTGGCGATCAAGCCGATTCTCTGTACAAACTATCCCGATTAACCCACCTCCGTAACGTAATCCAACCCTCCCGCATTGCTCTATGCCTGACTACTATGAGACTCTCGGCGTCTCTCGCGACGCTGACAAAGAAGAAATAAAGCGGGCTTACCGTCGCCTTGCCCGAAAGTACCATCCCGACGTTAACAAGGAACAAGGAGCGGAAGAGCGATTTAAAGAAATTAATCGAGCTTACGAAATCCTATCCGAACCCGAAATTAAGGCACGATACGACCGCTTTGGTGAAGCGGGTGTATCCTCAGGTGCTGCTGGAGCCGGCTATCCCGATTTTGGGGATATGGGTTTTGCTGATATTTTTGAAAGCTTCTTCAGCGGTTTTGCTGGGGGTATGGGTCAGCAAACGGGCCGTCGGCGGGGTGGACCGACGCGAGGGGATGACCTGCGCCTAGACTTGAAGCTAGAATTCCGGGAAGCTGTATTCGGTGGGGAAAAGGAAATTCGCATTCCTCACCTAGAAAACTGTAATACCTGTAACGGTACGGGGGCTAAACCGGGAACTCGACCGCGTACCTGTTCGACCTGTAGCGGCTCAGGACAAGTGCGTCGCGCGACTCGTACCCCCTTTGGCAGTTTCACTCAAGTGTCAGTCTGTCCAACCTGTAACGGCGAAGGACAGGTGATTGAGGATAAGTGTGAAACCTGTGGGGGAGCAGGTCGCAAACAAGAAACCAAAAAGCTAAAAATTACGATTCCGCCCGGTGTGGATAATGGAACCCGGCTACGGGTTTCTAAAGAAGGGGATGCTGGATTACGCAGTGGTCCTCCAGGAGATTTATATGTCTACCTATTTGTTGAGGAAGATGCGGAATTTCAGCGAGATGGAATTAATGTTCTGTCGGATCTGAAAATTAGCTATTTACAAGCTATTTTGGGCTGTCGCCTCCAGGTTAATACTGTTGATGGTCCGGTGGAGTTGAAGATTCCCCCCGGAACCCAACCGAATACGGTGCTGACATTAGAAAATCATGGCGTGCCAAAATTAGGAAATCCGGTGAGTCGGGGTGATCATTTGATTACAATTCAAATCGATATTCCTACCCGAATCACAGCGGAGGAACGGGAGTTACTGGAGAAGCTGGCAAAAATTAAAGGCGATCGCACGGGTAAAGGAGGTATAGAAGACTTTTTGGGAGGACTGTTTCGCGGATGAGTAAGCCCACGGGATCGACAATTAATCAGACACCTGATGCTCAACTGGATTTGCGAGGAACCCCTTGCCCAATTAACTTTGTGCGGACTAAGCTACGTCTAGAACAAATGACGCCCGGATCTTTATTAGAAGTCTGGCTTGATCCAGGGGAACCGATTGAACAGGTTCCCGATAGTCTGGCGATGGCAGGGTATCCGATTGAGGCACTCGATGATCGCAAAGGCTACTTTGCTCTAAGAGTACGGCGTCCTCAAGTCTCTGCATGAGCGAATTAGTCGATATCCCACCGTCTGAGTTATCTGCCCCCTTATTGGGGACAGTTCTGGCAGTTCAGGCGAATTTCTATCAGGTTCGATTAGAGTCTAATTGTGATCAAGAAGACGTAGCATGCTACGTCTCTACACTATTGTGTACCCGTCGTTCCCGATTGAAAAAAATTGGTCAACGGGTGATGGTGGGCGATCGCGTTGTCATTGAGGAACCAGACTGGACAGGGAACCGAGGGGCGATCGCAGAAGTTCTCCCTCGAAAAACTCAACTGGATCGTCCTCCTGTGGCTAATGCTGAACAAATTCTCTTAGTTTTTGCTTTAGCAGAACCTACCCTGGATGCGTATCAACTGAGTCGCTTTTTAGTCAAGGCAGAATCGACAGGTTTCCAGGTGTGTTTGTGTCTCAATAAAAGTGATTTAGTCACACCAGAAGAACAACAGCAGTGGCAGCAGCGCTTGAATGCCTGGGGATACCAACCTATATTTATCAGCGTTTACACTAACACAGGTTTAGCCGAACTCAGCGATCGCTTAAACCAGAAAATTACCGTCTTAGCTGGATTGTCTGGAGTGGGAAAATCCAGTTTAATTAACCAACTTGCCCCCGAAGCCAACCTGCGCGTGGGAGAAGTAACTGGAAAATTAGGACGGGGACGCCACACTACCCGCCATGTAGAATTGTTTGAATTACCCCAAGGGGGTTTATTGGCAGATACGCCGGGATTTAATCAGCCTGACTTGGATTGCACGCCAGCCGATTTAATCCATCATTTTCCCGAAGCGCGACAACAGTTAACGGTAGCCAGTTGTCAATTTAGTGACTGCTTACATCGAGATGAACCTAACTGTGCGGTACAGGGAGACTGGGAACGCTACGATCATTATCTGGGTTTCTTAGAGGAAGCGATCGCGCGTCAGGAACGCTTAAACCAACAAGCTGATCCAGAGTCCACCCTTAAGGAGAAAATAAAAGGCAAGGGACAAACCCAATACGAACCCAAGTTAAACACTAAGAAATATCGACGGCGTTCGCGGCGGACTCAACAGCAGGATTTAGAAGAACTTTATCAAGAAATGGAAGATTTATAACCGAGTATTTGCCTCTGACTCATTCTCAACTGAGAGTTTACCGGGAAGAATAATTTCATTGGATGGTTTATGATTAGGGTAATTTTGAGCCAAAAATTGCCGTAATTGTACCATTAAGTTAGTGTTATACTGAGGATATGCTTGATAGTTAGATGAAGGGCTAGAATAAGAGACCAGGAATATTAATGCTGGAAAAGTCAGGAAAAGACTTGTATACGCAACTCCCATAGGGCTAAGTAATTTTTTAAAGTGATTCAAATTATTTTTTAGCATATCATTTATCTTTATTGTTGATAAAAGTTACTTTTTTAGGCTATATGCTCTGCCTAGCCTCCATATATTAATCCTAATTCTCTATTTATAGCGTCTACCCCAAGTTTCAAGTTTAAATTAAATATTTATATCTATAGACAGATGGAATATTTCTTTAACTCTGAATGGCTTACAGCAGATTTCAGGTTTATGAGGTACAGCCTTAAGCAAGATCGCCGACTTCTCCAAGAAGTCGGCGATCTGTCTATGTGTTTCCCTTTCCTTACCAATCTACTTATTTAGCAGTCCCTAACTTAGTCCCACAAATTTTGCAAAACTGAGCATCAGAATCATGAAAAGGTAAACCACACCCGCCACAGACTTTTTCCACTTGGTTAGCCGTTTTAAGTAAGTGCTTGACTAAATCGCCCAATTGCCAAGGAATCAAAGCAATGCCTGTCAAAATCATCAGCACTGTTAGTAATCGACCCCCTTCTGAAATTGGCGTGAGGTCACCAAATCCAACGGTGGTCATCGTTACTACAGCGAAATAGAAGGCATCTAAAAATGTCTTGAATTTTTGAGGATTTATTCCATGTTCAACTTGATAAATTAATCCTGAGTAAACAAATATTATGGTGAACAATGTAAATAATATTCGAGCTAAGATAATGGCATCTTGATTGCTAAGTCTAAAAACATAAATTTTTAAAGTAAGGAAGCGAATTAACCGTAAGATACGAAACCAACGGAAAATTAAAATAAATCGGATATCCGTCACGCCAATAAAGAAAGGCACGATCGCGATTAGATCGATAAGCGAAACCGGGCTAAAAAAGAAATTAACTTTAGAGTCAGCAACCCAAAAGCGTAGTAAATACTCGGCAACAAAAATAATTAAGATAATTCGATCAATAATATCCAGACTTAGGCGAAGCAGCGGCGGTATGGGATAAGTCTCGCACACGAAAATTGCTGAAGATAAGAGGATTAACCCCATAATCAGCAAATTAATCCGCCTACCCACAGGCGATTCAATATCTTCTACGTAAAGAGCAATAGTTTGTCGCAAATTATCGGGCATTAATCTGGCACTAGCAAAGGAAAGTTAAAGACTGGAGTTGAGGTATTTACCAAGATGCCCTCAATCAAACCCAACCGATTCAGCACTAACTTAAATTGTAAGATAGACCACTATCTGTATGAGGCTCGAATTGCGTCCGCCCGACAATCTCGCAACCAGAGCTGCACAGCTCGACCCATAATACCATCGCTACTCTCTCGTGGCGGCGTTGGTGGGCGTTCTGGTGAAGGTGAACCTAGGCGCGTAAACATCAGAGCCAAACGCCATCCACTATCGGTATTGGTTAAAAATAGCCAGTGAAAACTCTCTCGTTCGATCGCACCTCCCTCGACATATTGGCGTTCGAGAGTGGTAAAAAACACTTGCTGTGGGGGTTCTACGTTTGCAGTCGTCACAGAATTATAGGAACCGGGACCGAGAGTCAGGGGTTGAAATTCTGCTCGCCCTGCCACAATGATATATAGATTCATATCGATGTCCTCATTTACAGGTCGCGATCGCTGGATCACCCGATTCGCGTAGTCCGGTAAATCCCGCAGCATTAGAGACGTTAAAGTTTCTACATCTGAGGGACACGCTGATTGAGCTAGAAGTGTAGGTTTAGGAAGACAGGGGTGCAGGAGTGTAGGCGTACAGGGGAGAACTCTTAGCTTTGTGGGTTTCGTCTGCAGCGTTTGTGAGCCTAGGGTAAAATTGGGGTTAAATGCCCCACTATCCATCTGAAATCCCAGCCAACAGGCAACTGTTAAGCATTGGAGCAACTTAAGATTCATAAGGAGTGACAAGAGACTTTGACAAGAAATTATTTCAACCCAAAAAATAGAATAGTGCGATCGCTAAACTATCAGGAAATTCACTAATAATTAAGCTACCCTAGGAGGATAAAAACAATGAAAATTGACACAGACGGTAAAATTACTATTCCTCCAAACATTCAAAGCCAGCTTGGGTTTCGACCAGGAACAGAAGTTCAACTTGAAGTAGTAGGAAATACCTTACGCATTCGCAAGCCTCAAGGTTTCAGCCGAGGAAGACAAATGATTGCTGCCATTCGTGGTAAAGCAACGAACCGCCTGACAACTAACGACATTATCCAACTAACTCGCGGAGACCGATGAGCGAAATTCTGGTAGATAGCAATGTCATCTTGGATATTCTCACCGAAGATCCTCAATGGTTTGACTGGTCATCGCAAATGCTAACTGACTACGCCAATCAGGGAGATTTGGTGATTAACCCGATCATTTACGCCGAAATATCGATTGGGTTTAATCAACCCGAAGAAGTAGAAGACGCTTTACCAGAAGATTTTTTTCGTCGAGACCCCTTACCCTATTCAGCCGCTTTCCTAGCAGGACAAAGCTTTTTGGCATATCGCCGACATGGAGGTGAACGGCGATCGCCACTTCCTGACTTTTATATCGGCGCTCATGCTGTCATAGCAAATATGCCTCTGCTTACCCGTGATGTCAATCGTTATCTTACATATTTTCCATCCGTTCAACTCATTACACCATAGGTATCTAGCTGATGATTATAACTATATCAGCGCTAAGCGCTATAACTCCTCACAAATTCTTTCCCACGCTGCAACGGGGTCAGGTGCAGCCGTGATGGGGCGCCCAATCACCAGGTAATCAGCCCCCGCTTTCAGAGCATCTGCTGGCGTCATCGATCGCCGTTGATCGTCCTGTTCCGACCAACTGGGACGGACGCCGGGACAAACGAGGAGAAAGTCATCCCCACACACTTGGCGAAGCTGAGACACTTCTTGAGGTGAACAAACTGCACCATTTAATCCGGTTTCTTGTGCCAAAAGTGCCATCTGTAGGGCGTATTCGGGTAACTCAATCGGAACTTTTAAATCAAAGGCTAAATCTCGTGAGTTCAAACTGGTGAGTAGGGAAATCGCAATTAACTTTGGGGGTGAACAGGCGGCGGCTTCTGCTCCTTCCTTCGCTGCTGCTACCGCTCCTTTGAGTGCCATGCGCCCGGCTACGGCATGAATTGTCAATAAATCTACCCCGTATCCAGCAGCCGTCCGTGTTGCCCCAGCTACCGTATTGGGAATATCGTGAAACTTGAGATCTAAAAATATCCGTTTTTGCCGCTGTTTGAGAATCTGAAGAATTGCAGATCCACTACTGACAAATAGCTCCAGTCCGACTTTCCAGAACCTCACCTGCGGTAATTGTTCCACGAGGGCGATCGCTTGGGCTTCGGTTGGTACATCTAAGGGGACTATAATCCGCTCTGCTACTGACATGGAAAATGCTTGTTTATAAGTAGCCACAGATTATCCCATTTTTATTTAACCGCGCAACTTATGCAATCTCAGAAGGCGTTCTGACCCACTTATCTGAGTGTCTAAACCCATCCCTACAATTACATCCCTACAATTACAATTGAATAAGGGCGGGTTTTGTTGAGCCGTTATTGGTGAGTTGCAGACCTGAGCGTCTAAACCCGCCCCTACAATTGACTTATTTCTCAAACCCATAGAGAGTTCAAGGGGAAAGAAATTTCTTTCCCCTTTTTTTGTAGTTATATGCGTGAAGTGTCTCTCCCTAATAGGGAAAGACTTCTCCCGACCCACAGGCATATAGCCTGTTTTGTACGAAACTATTGAGGAACGATACTCAGTTCCGAGGCACCGCTTTACAGGAATCCGACTTCCTCGGACGTTCGTTCTCTTCTCAGTATAGCAAAGCTAGTTGTATCTATGCTTTTTGCTGTTCTTTCTATGTTTTTTAGCGCTAAGTAATGGCTCTGCCTTCTGCATAAATGCTCGATAAAAAAGCCATTCCGAGAAAAACCCATAGCAGTATTAGCGGCAATAATGGTGACATGAGCGAACCTCCTCTGGAACACACAGTCTGATTATCCTTATAATACCACTTGCTCCCCGGATTTCATTGACAAATTTGTCGATTTGCGCTAATTCACAGCTTCCCATGCTCCCTCTGCTTGCACGCCCAGTAACCAAAAACTTTTGCTGACATTCACTAGCTGCTTAGGATGTCAACCGCACAGATTTCTTTTTCCCTACCTGTAAAACCTTGCCCTCTAAAGCCTCTGGGGAATCAAAGGTGCAGTCTACATCCGTAATGCGATCGCCCTCTAGCTTCACACCGCCGCCTTTAATCTGTCGCCGCCCTTCGCCACTACTGCTACACAACCCACTGGCATTAAGGATATAAAACAACTTGGCGGGAAACTCCACTTGAGAGAGGGAAAACTCTGGGATAGCGCCCCCGCCTTTTGCCTCATCTGCTTCCTTTTGACCGTGATATTGGGTGACAATTGTCCAAGCGAGGAGTTGTTGGCGATCGCGGGGATTTACTGGCAGTTCCGCTAAGGATAAGTCGGTGAGTAGCTCAAAATACTCCTCTAACAGATTATCCTTCGTCCCTTCCAGCTTCTGGTACATGGGTTGAGCCGCCTCCCGCAACCCCACATAATTGTTCAGCGACTTCGACATTTTCAGCACACCATCAGTACCAATTAAAATCGGCAGCAGTAATCCAAACTGGGGGGGTTGACCAAAATGCCGCTGTAAGTCTCGCCCCACAGCAATATTAAATTTTTGATCCGTTCCCCCTAACTCCACATCCGCCTTAACTGCCACCGAATCATACCCTTGCATCAAGGGAT
The DNA here is from genome assembly GCF_040217205.1 of Coleofasciculus sp. A1-SPW-01. Taxonomy (NCBI): domain Bacteria; kingdom Bacillati; phylum Cyanobacteriota; class Cyanophyceae; order Coleofasciculales; family Coleofasciculaceae; genus Coleofasciculus; species Coleofasciculus sp. A1-SPW-01. Next base: position 61,142 of record NZ_JAVJNP010000084.1, read on the forward strand.
AGAGAAACTCATGCAGGTAAATCGGGTTTTCCTGTTTAAATCGTTCCGCAAACCCCTCCTTCGCTAGCATCTGCCCCACCGTCATCGTGGCTAACAAATCGAGAATCTCTGCCAAATCCAACTTACTTAGCCACTCCGAGTTATAGCGAATTTCCAGGCGTCCTGGTGTTTCAAAATCTAAAATCGGACGCACCTGATCCAAGTAGGTTTGGGCATTTTGCTGCACCTGTTCGTCAGAAAGATGCTTCCGTACTTCCGATTTACCACTTGGATCACCGATTCTTGCGGTAAAATCGCCAATAATTAGGACAGCCGTATGACCCGCATCCTGAAACGCCCGTAATTTCCGTACCGGAATACTATGACCCAAGTGGATATCTGTCCCCGTCGGGTCAATTCCCAACTTGATCCGCAAGGGACGCTCAGTTTGGCGAATCCGTTGCTCTAGGTTCTCACTCGGGTCTTGAGAATCCGGTTGGTTGGGAAAAATGTCACTAACACCTCGGTATAACCGAGATAATGACTGAGACATTGTGTTTAAAGCGTTTGACATTCGTTTGGGAAATCTTTCAGGAGTGAAGTACAGGAGAATGGCAGAAATTGAATAAACTACCCAGACCTGCCTAACGGCTGAGGTCTGGGTTTTCAGTAGCCCTGAAGTCATCGAACAAGCTAAGCTGAACATATCTGGGAGTTCGGTTTAGCTTGCACGATAACCCCGTGCCTCCAGGCTGGTTTATAGA
>NZ_JAVJNP010000103.1:0-34622 GCF_040217205.1 Coleofasciculus sp. A1-SPW-01
CACCCCCCTCGTTCCCCCCTACCCCCCTCGTTCCCCCCTACAAGAGGGGGGATGACAGAGGATACTTCGTTTTTGTGGCACGGGGGAGGACAGAGGATGCTTCGCTTTTGTTGCATAGGAGAAGGGGAACCATCACATAAAGACGCTTCCAAAGCATCTCTAGAATACCGTTTCTATATCGCTTCCTTCTTGCTCCCCTCTCCCCTGGTGGGAGAGGGGCTGGGGGTGAGGGGGTTGAGCTTAAGTTGACACGGATGACCGACGTGCGCCCAATTTCACTGTCAAATCTATGCCACCATTTTAGCTGTGTCAGTCCACTACATACACTAAGGAGATATTCCTGGCTGACTCTTAGAATACTTCCGCAATAACTGATTCACCTCTGGATTATACAGCCGCAAATAATTCCAATAATTCTCAAAAACTGCCTCCACATATCCCTTGGTTTCCCCAAAGGGAATCTGCTCAATGAACGCATCGGGATCAGTCGTATCATACTTCCTGATCCACTTTGCCACATTCCCTGGACCCGCATTGTAACTTGCGACGGCGAATAGAGAATGGTTATTGTATTCTTGGTGAGTGTGATCTAAATACCATGTCCCCAATTTGACATTATCATTAGGGTCATTCAGGTCATACTCCTGAAGCTGAATTTTATCGGCAATCCATTGACCCGTTCCCGGCATAACTTGCATTAAACCCCTGGCTCCTGCGATAGAACCGATTTCGGGTTCAAACCGCGATTCTTGGCGAATTAAACCTATCACCAATAAGGGATTAAGTTGACGTTGACCCGACCAATTGACCACCGAATCAAAAAAGGGTAACGGAAATAGTGTATACCAATACGCTGGTTCAGCCCGCAATGCTTGCCATTGGCGACGTTCTTCCGGGGTTTCACGCTGACTCAAAAACCAAACTTGATTAATCCCATTAATGTTATCACCCACGCCTAAGCGCATAACGCCATCGGTGAACTGTTCAGCAACCGTGGGTTCCTGGCGATTCTCAAATTCGGCTTGCCAAAGCGTCCAACTGTCTTGATTTTGTCCCAATAGATGCAATTCTTTTAACGTATCTGATCCAGCCGGGAGTCGCGATCGCGTTTTCGGTAGCACCACCGTGGGATTTACATCCCGCACCGTGGTAAAGTCCCCCACATCCCAGCCGAGAAATCGGGCAGACCGCCATGCATAATAGGATTCGGGATACTTTGCCAAAACGTGTTCAAACGCGGATGTGGCTTCCTCTTGGCGTCCCAGTTGCATTGCCCATCTGCCCACCCAAAACGCCGCTTCTGGGGCGATGGCACTATCGGGACTATCGGTGGTAATCGGTTGCGCCCATTGCCATGCTTCGGCGAGATTCCCAGCTTGGGCTTTCTGGTTTGCTACCTGCCAACGATAGTCTGCGGCGGCGTCAGAATTCGGATATTGGGTTAACACCGACTGACGGGCTTGGGTGGCGGATTGAGAACTCCCTAAGGCATCCAGGATGTTGGCTTTGCTGAGTAAGGCTTCGGGGGCTTCATCGGGGAACTTCGCCACCACTTGATCCAGATAGGGGATTGCCTCTTTAGAGGGGAGAAGACTCGCCAAACGTCGCAATCCTAACCCCGTTTCCTTAGCATCGGGAAAGTTCTGAATCAGTTGTTGATAGGCGGCTTTGGCTTCCGTGCGTTTTCCTTTCAGGTGATACCCGCGCCCGACTCGATAGGCATTTTCCGGCGTGGGCGGGGCTTTGGTGTAGGCTTTGGCAGCTTTTGCATATTCACGGGTTTCCCAATAGCCAAAGGCAATGGTTTGCCAGTCTTGGGGCTGTAACCCAGACGCATACTCATTCACTAAGCGATCGCGAATTCCGCCACTCCCAGGAGTATCGTATGCTGATTTGGCTAAGTGTAAGAGTAAATTCAGTTGTTTAGGATTCTCTTGCAGCTTTTGGCGAACAATATCCAGGGTACGGGGATGAGTCGGAAATTGCGCGATCGCCTGTTGCCAATACTCTGGATTCGATTCCCCTAACGCATACAGGGCGTGGGCAGCGACAGGATCACTGGGATAAGTCTCTAGAATCCCTTGCCAAGCTTGTTCGGCGTTAGCTGTATCCCCCATTGCTGTGTAGGCTTGAGCGCGTTTCAGGGCAATATGAGAGGCTAACTGGGGATACTTTGCGTCCAATCCCTCTAGCCATTGAAGTGCCGCCTCTGGCTGCTGTTGTCCAATTAAATCCGACGCCAACAAATAGCGGGCGCGATATTGATCCAGAGATTGACGCCCGGAAGCAATATCCATCAGTTGTTCCGCCCTGGCTTGGGGAGATAAAGAGACTAAGGGCAGTACCAGGGATTGAGCATCCTTTTGGGTCAAACTCAGTTCACTTTGCGGGGAGTCAGCCCCCAAGTTTTCCAGAATACCAGTCTGTCGGAGAACGAACCAAGACGAACCACATAAGGCAATAAATAGCAATCCCGCCCCGACTGCTACAGGAACTCTGTATTTTTGTACCTTTAGCATGAAACCTATTTCGCCCAATACTGATAAAATCTACTGTCTCCCATTGTGACGAAGGATCAGGAAAATGGGTGGCATTCAGGGGGAAATAGGGGAGTCATGTTCCAGAGGTGATGACAGAAGCATCTGTCTGTAGGGGCGGGTTTAGGGACTAATATTGATTGTTCTCCCTAGCTTGGCTGCAAAACCCGCCCCGACCATAAGACATAAGACATAAGACAAATGCAATACTAAAGATGAGGTAAAAGATAAGAGACACAACGAAGGAATGGAAATTCGAGCCACGGATACACCACGGGTAGATTGGACTGGTGATGCCCTAGCACTGGGATTCTTTGAAGATGTTGTAGAGTTAACGGGCGATTTAGCCCAGCTTGATCAGAAACTCTCCGGTACGCTGAAGGAACTGATTGAGGAAACCGAGTTTAAAGGAAGCGTTGGCAGTAGTGCTGTAACTCGTGTGGGTGCCGGTAGCTCAGTTCGTAAGGTTATTTTAGTCGGGTTGGGTAAATCGGATGCCCTAACTGTAGATAGTTTACGTCGAGTAGCGGCTGCGATCGCACGGATGGCAAAGCAGCAGAAAAGCAAAACCCTGGGTATTAGCCTCCCGGCGGCGAATAATGATGCCGCACTCAGCGCCCAGGCGATCGCAGAAGGGATTACTCTAGCATTGCATCTGGATAATCGCTTTAAGTCGGAACCGGAAGATAAGGGTGCGAAATTAGAACAGGTGGAATTATTGGGACTCGGTGATGTCCAAGCCGCCATTAACCAAGGGAATGCCATTTGTCAAGGAGTAATCTTAGCACGAGAGTTAGTCGCCGCCCCGCCGAATTCTGTCACCCCAATGACATTGGCACAGACAGCCCAGGATATTGCCTCCGCCTATGGGATGACGCTAGAAGTATTAGAAAAAGACGAATGCGAAAAGTTAGGCATGGGCGCGTTTTTGGGTGTGGCGCAAGCCTCAGAAATGCCACCCAAGTTTATTCATCTCACCTATAAACCCCAAGGAACACCGCGTCGGAAACTCGCGATTGTGGGGAAGGGATTAACCTTTGATTCCGGTGGCTTGAACCTGAAAGTCTCAGGGAGTGGCATTGAAACCATGAAAATGGATATGGGAGGGGCGGGTGCTACCTTTGGTGCAGCCAAAGCCATTGGTGAATTAAAGCCAGATGTTGAGGTTCACTTTATTAGTGCCGCAACAGAGAATATGATTAGTGGTCATGCATTGCATCCGGGTGATATCATCACCGCATCCAATGGCAAAACCATAGAAGTGAATAATACCGACGCTGAAGGGCGGCTGACTCTGGCTGATGCGTTGGTGTTTGCCGAGAAGCTGGAGGTAGACGCGATCGTGGATTTAGCCACCCTCACCGGGGCTTGTGTTGTGGCTCTCGGCAATAATATTGGTGGACTTTGGACAACCGATGACACCCTCGCAACTCAATTCAAAACCGCATCGGAAAAAGCAGGCGAAAAATTCTGGCAGATGCCGATGGAAGAGAAATATTTTGAGGGAATGAAATCACCCATCGCGGATATGAAAAACACCGGTCCTCGTGCCGGGGGTTCAATCACAGCCGCCCTATTTTTAAAGCAGTTTGTGAAAGAAACAGCGTGGGCGCATTTAGACATCGCCGGTCCAGTTTGGGCAGATAAAGAAGACGGATGCAATAATGCTGGGGCGACAGGTTTTCCAGTTCGCACGCTGGTTCACTGGGTTTTGGCATAAGCGAGATTCAATTAAACGAAGCGTCTCAATTTGACATAGGGGTGCAACCCTTGCGCCCTACAAAGTTTGCCCCCTAACTAAAGGGTATTGAAATTTCGATCTCGTAGGGTGGGTTAGGCGGGCGTTTAATTCAGGCAATAACCATTTAGTGAAACATCCGCCGTAACCCACCGATATTCAGCCAAGGAATGTTTTTAAATGGACTGAAGTTGAACGTTTGTAGTAAAGGCTTTAGCCTTTAAACTTGTATGGCTGTTGCCATAAAGGTTAGGACATCAGTTGAGTCCAATAGTGAACATAGAACAGTAAAGAATATCCCAACTTGCCAAGTAGCTGCGATGACGGATGAGTATTTACTCGGACGTTACCTCCGGTTCATACTCGTGACAGCCTTCGCAGGAACCGAGAGGATTCACAGCACAAAGCAAGAACGCTGAATTCGCATAATATCGGCAGGTATATTTTTTATCAACCGTGTTTGATAATTGCCTCATGCGTTGCTCGTGAAAATCAATCAAGCGTTTAATCTGAGCATGGGATTTTAGTCTCATGCGTTTAAATCCAATTGTTGTCATCGCTAACTTAACCAAAGACAGTTGTAAAGTCTATTTGCTTAATTTTCTCTAGACAATGGTATAATAATCCCTAATTATGCCATAAAATATCTACCCAATTGCACAGATACAATGGGTAACCGGATGCATTAATCAGATTTTGCACCTTTCCCTAGTGAAGAATACGGAGAAACCCTTGGAAGTAAGCGCCAGAAATGTCCACTTTTAGGCAAATCTGGGTAGGTCTTATGTAACGGAAAAAGCCGCGTCTCCTGAGAAACGCAGCTATTGACTTTAAAGACTCGGTGCGGTAGGATTGCCCTATTAATTACTTCTGATCAAAATAAATTGGCAGCAGGATAATTGCTCAGCTATCCTGCTCCTGTTTCTCTAGGACGCGATTACATCAGCAACGGTCAACGAATTCAAGTTATTGAGATTGACTCCTGAAATAGTATCGAGCGTTTGTCCACCAAATTCTCCGTACATTCTAGCCAATGCTCCGGTTAAGCCAGCATTGTAGTCCATTGCCACTTCATTACTGATGAAGTCTGTGCGAACATCGTTATAAGCAAAATCATTGGGAGAATCTGGACCCCCAACAAGCGCCCCGTAGAGGGTATGTAGATTATCGCGAGAATCGCTAATATTCGTCACTCCGGAAGCCGCACGGTGGTGGGGATTGAGCGCATAGTCCTCACCAAAACCAACCATATAGCTGAAGTTGCGGGGATTATCGCCTAAGATGTAGTCAATTTGCCCCTCAGCAAAATCAGAGTATTGACCATTGGGGTCATTCACCGTATCCGCGTAGACGCCAGCCAGGAATGAGGTATTCGCGCTGTAGCGCAGAGAACCCCACTGACTCAGCCATGCGAGTCCACCATCGGTATAGGTTGGGGTACTACCGCCGGGAAGCCAGGAGTTTAACCAGCCTTCCACATCACCTTTATACTCATTTTTGCCCGTTTCCTGAGCTAACAAGATAGCCGCACCATAGGATTTGTCATCCCAGGATTGCGTCCACCCTGGACCAATTCCCTGGTATAAACTTTCGGCTTTGTTGAGATACGTCGTATCTGTACTACCCGCCGCCTCAGTTGCTTTGTGCAGCCAGGTTGCACCCCAAACTAGCTCGTCTTGGAAGCCGCTGAAGGAATTGTAGAATTGACCCGCATCTGGAATCGCGTCGGTATAGGTGCCGCGATATTGGTCGGCAAAATCGTAGAGTTGTTGGGCGTTCTGTAGCAGGGTATCCGCGTAGGCTTCGTCTACCCCTCGGAAGACAATCGAAGCCGCCGCCAGAGACGCCGCTGCTTCCCCGGCTAAATCAGACCCAGGATTCTGACGGTCGATTTTATAGGCGGGGCGTTCCATGGTCATGTCTTCCGGAGCGCCCCAGAAAGCATGGTCGAGGTTACCGTCTCCCACCTGTCCGTAAAACGCTTTCGTCCCTTGGCTATCGGTAACATGAGCTTTGAGGATATAGTCAGTCCCCCACTTAATCGAATCCAGAATTTCTTCAAATTGTCCACTTTGTTGATAAGCATCCTGGTATTCAACCGCGCCCCAACTCAGCATCGTCATTGAAGCGGCTCCGGGTAAGCCGAACTTAACATGGTCGCCTGCGTCGTAGTAACCGCCCGTCAGGTCAAGTCCCACATCTGAGCCATCGTTTAGAGCTGAATCACCGCGCCAAGGGAGAGGATTGGTATCGGGTAAGTCACCAGAACGTTGAGCATAGTAGAAGAGGATAGACTTTTGCAGCGCTTCCCCATAATTAAAAGCCCCTTGCTGAGGAGGGGGTTGGGAGGAATCGTTATTGAGAATGGTTCCTACCCCTTGACCGTCTCCAATCGTGGCGTTGCTGGCTTGGGAGAGATTCACCTTAAAGGTTTCATTGCCTTCTACCGTGGTGTCACCCAAGATGGGTACGCTAAACGTCTTACTGGTTTGTCCAGGGTTGAAACTCAGTGTCCCGGATTTAGCGGTATAGTCAGACCCAGCAATGGCGGTGTCATTGGCTGTGGCGTAATTCACACTGACGGTTTGAGTACTCGCGGCTGAGAGGTTGACGGTAAACGTCGCGTTTTTCGTACCGCTATCGCCCTCGGTGACACTGACATCATTGATCGATAACTGTGACAAGACTGGGGTAGAATCATCATTATCGATAATTGTGCCAACACCTTGACCATCGCCAATTGTAGCGTTGTTAGCTTGGGAGAGGTTTACTTTAAACCTTTCATTCGCCTCATCCAGGGTGTCACCGATAATCGGTACGGTGAACGTTTTGCTGGTTTGTCCAGGGCTGAAATTCAGTGTCCCGGATTTGGCAGTATAGTCAGACCCAGCAATGGCGGTGTCATTGGCTGTGGCGTAATTCACACTGACGCTTTGAGTACTCGCGTCTGAGAGGTTGACGGTAAACGTCGCATTTTTCGTGCCACTATTGCCTTCGGTGATACTGACATCATTAATTGAAAGGGTTGGTGGCGTGGGTGAACTGGTACTGGGGACAATATCAATGTAGTTAACATTGAAGGAGTTGGAGAGCATATCCAGGCGCAGTTGCTGACTCCCAGCGGAGAGGTTCACCCCTTGAGCCGTCACATCCGTCCAATTTTGCCATCCCCCAGTTCCGCCAAAGCTTAGGGTTTCACTTTCACCCCCAACCGAAACCTTTAAACTGCGTGTCCCTGACTGCGCTGAAGCAACACGAGCAACAATGTCGTAGGTTCCGGCTTCAGGAATGTTGACATCGTAGGTTAACCATTCCCCTTGCTGAATCCAGCCAACATTGTAGCCGCCACCCAAATCTGTAGTGGCTTGGATATCTACATCATCAGAGCGAAACGCCCCCCCTGTATTACCTGAGCTTTTATCGAAGAAACTGATATAGTCTTCCGCTTCAATCCGGAGGGGGGTATTGGCTGGAGGAGTACTGGAGTCATCATTGCTAATCGTACCCACCCCTTGAGCATCAGCAATCGTCCCGTTGCTGGGATTGGAGAGGTTAAGTCTGAAGGTTTCATTACTCTCCACCGTCGTGTCCCCAATTACAGGCACACTGACAATTTTAGAGGTTTCGCCAGCCGCAAAGGTGAGTGTACCAGATTTGGCGGTGTAGTCGGAACCCGCCGTTGCTGTACCATTGGCGGTACTATACTCAACGGTTACAGGTTGGTCACTGGCTTCGGACAGGTTAACGACAAAGTCAGCCGCAACCGTACCTGTGTCACCTTCGGTAACTGTTACATCATTAACAGAGAGAGTCGGTATTGGCGAAGAAGACCCGCCAATGGATTCTCCATTCAGACTATAGCCAGTGGGTTCAATACTGTCGCCACTACCGTTGAAACCGAAAGAGACAGTACCGTCAGCCGCTAGAGTGCCGTTATAGCTGAGGTTGCGAACTGTATAACGGTTGCCTTCTTGACTAACAATTTCCGCACCCCAAATATTAGTAATTTCAAAGGGAGCTTCAAACTCCAGAGTCCAACCATTTACATTGCTGGAACTATTGTTGGCAATTTCTAGATTCGCGGTAAAGCCACTTCCCCAATCGTTGGCAATGTTAAAATCTACAGCAAAAGTCATTCTTTAACTCCTATTAGTGAGCGCATTGAGCAAGAACAAAAGCAAGGATTTGTTCTCAGAGCAGGAATTGGCAGCTACAATAATGCTTGCTCGGACATTTTTTGTGGTGCTATCCACAGGTACCACTAATAGCTATTCTGGCAAGCAGAATATGAAGTGTCATCATTTTTTAATAAAGTTATTTTAAAGATTAATAAAAGAAAAATAAAAGCAATATTTAGCTTTAAAAAGAAAAATAAATATATTTTTTGTCCTAAAAAATATATTTATAATTGTGTTCATTCTTTTTTCTCCCATTATCTGTTTCAAGAAGAAAGGAAGCGGAGGGAGCTGGGGAAGGTGAGGGAGCAGAGGGAGCTGGGGAAGCTGAAGGAGCTGGGGGAGATTTCCCATGACGAATGACGAATGACGACCTCCGCCTTTCTCGTTTATTGTGCCTACCTATTTATTTACGTTCAGGATGGGTTGTTTCTGGGGATGCAGCCGCCATTTGACTAATTCGAGCGATCAGTTGATAGAGACGTCCAGAATCTTTGCGGTTAAAGTAAAAAAGTAAGCGGGGCAGATCTGCCGTTTCATCCGGAAGTTCTTCCGGCAAAGCCTTGCTTTTTTCAATTTGACCCTTGACAATAATGTCACTAAACTCAGCATTAAGCTGTTCAACATCTGCATCAGACAACTCTGATTTAAGCCGCATCACAAACCGATCGCCGACATAACGACTAGAGTGATAGACACTGTAGAACTGATGAATTGCCTCATAAGCCACATCCAGATTATCTGTAACCGTATACAGGCTAGTATCTTCTGGGCTGATTAACCCTCGTTGAATTAAATGCTTGCGAAGATAGGCATCCCAATCGTGCCAGTATGTACCACCAGGGCGATCAATCAAGACTAATGGTACTGGTTCCAGTCGCCCGGTTTGACAGAGGGTTAAACATTCAAAGGCTTCATCCTGCGTACCAAAGCCACCCGGAAAAAGCGCGATCGCGTCACTTTCTTTAAGGAAGAATAGTTTGCGGGTAAAGAAATATTTAAACCGAATCAGTTTCGGATCTCCCTGAATAAACGGATTCGTTTCCTCAAAGGGAAGCTGAATATTCAAACCAAAGGAATTTTCCGCGCCCGCACCTAAATGTCCTGCCTCCATAATGCCACCGCCAGCACCTGTCATCACCATAAAACCGTGCTGGGTCAAATAGCGGGCAAACTCGGCAGCGATTTTATATTCTGGTGTCTGGGAGTCAATCCGGGCTGAACCAAAAATTGTGACCTTGCGAACGTGACGATAGGGATAGAATACTTGAAAGGCAGATTCCATATCCTCTAACGTCGCCGTGAGGATTTTCCAATCCAGGCGATCAATCTCCTCCTGAGTCAGCCGAACCAGTACGCCTAAAGCACGTTGAATCCATTTTTCATCAGTCAGATTTGGCAGTCGCTCAAGAAGTGCCGCTAAATCGCTCTTAAGTAACTGCGGATCAGAGTATGAAGGAGATGGAGTCATTGCTACTTTCACTAACGGCTCTCTATTTTATCAATGATTTGTCATTGGTCATTGGTCATCCTCTTCCCCGGCTTCCCCGGCTTCCCCAGCTCCCCCGGCTTCCCCAGCTCCCCCGGCTTCCCCAGCTCCCCCAGCACCTCTAGACTAAGACTCGACCTCTCGATAAACATAAATATCTCGCTCCCGCCCTACAGCAAATCTGAAGGAATGAGATAGCGTTTTGCTCGATTGAGTCGTGAAAATAATCAGCGCTAAGACAATCAAACCCGCTGCACCCAGAAAAATGCTGGGATAGCCCAGAGGTTCAGCGATCGTACCCCAAACCGGACCTGCGATCGCAATCCCTAAATCAAACCCCGCAATACAAGCCGAGAACACGCGCCCACGTTCATGGGCACCGGAGCGATCGGAAATTAAGGCGATCATCAAGGGTAATAAAATCCCCGCCCCTGATCCTTGAATTAAACCAATCACCAAAAAGGCTTGTGGGGTTTTCGCTTGAGAAAACAGGGTTAAGGCGAGTCCATAGCCAATCAGACTCCCGGTAATAAACACGCCTCGCCCATACCGATCAGACGCCCGCCCCGCGATTAAACGCATCCCGAAACTCCCTATCGCCACCGCCGTGAAAAACCAGCCCGGATTTAAATCGACATCTGTTGCTCGGATATACAACGCCGCAAATGTACTCACCCCACCAAACGCCAACCCAGCCAAAAGCAACACCACAGCCGGAATCCGCAACCGGGGACTCACCAATAGCTGCCAGAATCCTTTGAATGTCAGTTTAGCTGTTTTCGATTTTGCTCCCTGGATTCGCTCAGGTTCCCTCACCTGGCTAGCACAAACAAACGCGAATAAACCCAGTCCCCCAGAAAATAGAAAAAACGCGGTGTAACCCGCTTGAGCCTCCAGCAATCCCCCCAAGGCTGGACCTAATCCCATACCCAAGGGCGTCACCAGACTCATATAGCCAATTAACTCTCCTCGCTGACCGACGGGTGACAAATCGGTCACCAAGGCGATATAGCCTGTCGTAAATGCCGCTAAACCAATCCCGTGAAAGACCCGGATTGCCATTAACCAGACAATCGAATCCGCGAACAAATACCCTAACGGTGCGATCGCCATCACAATCGTACCAATCAGGATCACCAGTTTACGGCTATGTTGATCGGCTAAATGTCCCAACCGTTGTCGAAACATCAACAACCCGATCGCAAAGCCGCCCATCACCATCCCGACTTGCTGCGTTGTTCCCCCCATGTCTTCAATGTAAGGGGGTAATGCTGGTAGCATCGAAGCTAAACTTGACCAAAACAGAAGACCCGCAGCAAAGAGAGTGAGTAGGTTCCTGCGTTGTTGCGCTTCCATGGTTATGAAGATTTTCATCTTGAGTCCATCCTGGTTCTATTTACTATTCTTAACATTTGACGAAACAACCTCCCTCGCCCGATAGATGGGTCTGTCTGCATCGGCAACGGTAGAATCCAATCGCCAAATGTAAAGATTCAGTGAAGATTAAGCAAATATTAAGAAAGCAAAAATTGGTTTAAATATTTGCCATAATTTAATCATGGAAATTTAATTTAAGTGGTTAAGTTCAATCATTTTTTGTCATAAAACCCGTTGCAAAATGCAGATAAAACAAGAAATCCATTGTCCGAATTGTGGGAGTAAAGCTCAACGGAAATACTGTTTTAAAACGAATATCTCTAATACTCAATGTCCAGCGTGTGATTACTTGATGATCAACTGCTTCCGCACGGGTAAAGTGTTAGAAGCTTATGCACCAGGACTTTATTCTCATCGTTAGAACGTTATTAAGTTAGAACATGTGAGGTACACAGACAGATCCCCGACTTCTTGGAGAAGTTGGGGATCTTGCTTAAGGCTGTACCTTATCAACCACCAAATCTGCTGTATCTGCTAAATTTCGGCAAATTCTCAATATATCTCTAATTTACGCTGTCTGAGTGCTGTTTGCTGGACTTGACAGTCGTAGAAGAATCTGACTATACTGTTTATAGTACAAATGTACTAAAAGCGAACTAGGCGATCGCGAGTCCAGTGAACCGCCTGAGACGCCCAGATCACACCCATACCTAAACCCTAAAGGCTAACCTAGGGAACATGCGATCGCGGATTGATGTAAGTTATTGAGAATAAGGAGACCAATTGTGGTTGCAACCAAAGACAGCAAAGACCAAATTTTTCAAGCCTTTGAGCAAATCCTGAACCAACGCAAAAGCATTGACTCCAAAATCGCCACAAAGGAAGAAGAAGCTGAGAAACAGAAAAATCAACAGGTTCTAGAAGCCGCCTCAACCTACACCGTTGATAGTATTGTCAAAGGATTAGCAGATTTACAATTAGACTTTGGCACAATTATTAATCAACTCTCGGAAAAATTAACCAGCGAATCAGCAAAAAGCGATCAACTCAAGTTAGCCATTCAGGTAGAAACGCAGCAATTACAATACTTACAACAAATTCGCGTCGTCGCTGACGCTTTGCATATTCTCACCCAAGAACACCAAGAAAACCTGAAACGTCTTGAACAAACCACCACAGAACAGCGTCAGTCAATTGAGAAAGATAAAGCAGATAAGCACAAATCCTGGTTAAAAGAACAGGCGGAATTTGAGCAAAAGGTTCAGGAAGAAGCTGAATCCTTAGTAAAAGAGCGACAACAGCAAGAATCTGACTATACTTACCAAATAGAACGTCAGCGCAAAATTGAAGCGGATGAATATGAAACCTTAAAACGCAACCAAGAACGAGAACTGCGCGAAGCCAACCAAGAAAAAGAAAAACATTGGTCGGAACGGGAAAAAATCCTGCAAGAGCGTCAGCCTCTAGTGAAAGACTATCAGCAAAAAGTTGATAACTTCCCCAAAGACTTAGACGAATCGGTGAAAAAAGCCAGGGAAGAAGCGATTAAAGACGTTCACCAAGACGCCAAAGTCAAAGCGGAGTTACTGGATAAAGAATGGGAAGCCAATAAGCAAAGTTATGAGTTCAAAGTTCAATCCCTGGAAGAAACAATTCAAAAGCAGACTGAACAAATTAATCAACTCTATGCTCAGTTACAGGATAGTCTCAAGCAGTCTCAGGCGTTGGCAATGAGAGCCTTTGATAGTTCGACTAATAATGCAGAAAAAAGCAAAGCCTAGACCAATTATGTAGGGGCGGGTTTTACCGATAACGTTTTGGACAAAACCGATAAGGTAACTAAACCCGCCCTGACCCAACCGTTAACACGAATGGCATTTGACCATTTCTCAGCAAAGAGCAACGATTATCCATCACGATTCAGAATATACGAGGTAAGAATTATGGCAAGCAAACCCAATAGCAAAAATACCAAAGCTGAAATCCTCGAATCTTATGAAGAATTATGGAAAGAGCGGAAAGAGTTAGAAGGTAAACTAAAACAACTTCAGAAAGAGGTCAAAAATAACGGCGCATCCCAAAATGGTCAGCAATCCGGAATTGTAAGTAAAAAGCTGTCTGCCGCTTCTGATAAAATGACAGCAACCATGGATTGTTTGGTTGAGTTGCAAGTTGGATTTGGGGGTGCGGTGAGTGAGTTATCGGAAAAACTCACAACTGAAGCGGCGAAGTTACAAGAATTGCGCCAAGCGGTTGCCGAAGAAACCCAACAGCTTGAAGCGTTATATGATTTAGACGACATTGAAGAAGATACGCTGGATGAGTTAATTGAAACTTACGAAGAAAATTCAAAAGCCTTTGAAGCCGAACTCAGTCAACAGCGAGAGGCATTAGAACAAGAAATTCAGGACTTGCGTCAAGCTTGGCAAAAAGAACAAGCTGAACATCAACAAGCCATTAAGGAGCGGAACGAAGACGATCAAAGAAGTCGTCAACGGGAGGAGCAAGAGTACAAGTATGATTTGGAATTACGCCGTGATTTAGATCAGGATGCTTACGAGCAGCAACAGAAAAGCCTGTACAAGGAATTGGAAGAAGCCAATCAAGCGCAACAACAGCAATGGGAGGAGCGAGAAAAGGCGATCGCCCAACAGGAGAAGACGTTTGATGAGTTAAAATCTAAGGTAGACGCCTTTGACCAAGAGAAGGAAGCGGCGGTGAAGAAAGCCAAAGAACAAGGAAAGGCGATCGCGAATAATCAAGTTAAAGTTAAGGCAGATTTACAACAGTTAGAAATCGACGGGCAAAAGCGCTTCTATAACCTACGAATTGAATCGCTGCAAGAAACCATTGAAAATCAGGAATCCCGCATTGAAAATCTCTCCAAACAACTGGATGCGGCGCTGAAACAGGTGCAGGATTTAGCAGTTAAGGCAATTGAAGGAACCTCAAATTCCAATTCTTATCAGGCGTTGAAAGAAATTGCTTTAGAACAGGCGAAAGGGCAAACCAAGACCAAGTAAACAAACGGGTAACAGCACATCTGGAATTTGTAGAGACGTTCCATGGAACGTCTCTAGCCTTGCTAAAACATGATACCAAATCTACCTTTGTAACCCCCTTTATACCTTGAGTCCTGTTGCCCATTGCCTATTGCCCATTGCCTAGCGCGTAGCGCTATATTGGGCAATGGACACGAATATGGTCTAATCTGGGTTTGGCAATTTGTAAAAAATGTTGAGGAGAGAAACTTGGAGCGGACATTTTTGATGATTAAGCCAGATGGCGTTCAGCGTAATCTGGTGGGTGAAATTATCCAACGGCTGGAAACAAAAGGCTTTACCCTGGTGGGACTTAAGCTGATGAGTGTTAGCCGGGAATTGGCTGAACAACATTATGCGGTTCACAAAGACAAGGGGTTTTTTGCTGGACTGATTGAATTTATCACCTCTGGTCCCGTTGTGGCAATGGTTTGGGAAGGGGAGGGAATTATCGCCTCCGCCCGGAAAATCATTGGTGCAACCAATCCCCTCAGCGCTGAACCGGGAACGATTCGGGGTGATTTTGGCGTTACCGTTGGTCGCAATCTGATTCATGGTTCCGATGGGTCAGATACGGCTAAAGAGGAAATTAAACTCTGGTTTAAGGATGAAGAACTGGTAAGTTGGCAACCAACCATCAATCCTTGGATTTACGAATAAGGATTTGATCCGTTTATTGTTTGTCGGGGTACGATAAACCAACAATAACGGTAATAGGACTTACGCACAGTTCCATGTAGGGTGGGCATTGCCCACCTTATCAATAAGCGGTTCATCATTTAAACGTTATTGTCAATAATAGGGAAATTCTTGTAGATGGATCAGGGTTTGCCTATCAGGGATTGGCTTAATGATTGTTATTTGTCTGATGGGTCAGGATTAGGGTAGAGACATTTCCTGGAATCTGTCTATAGGGTTGATTGGCGAGACGGGAAAGTGACAGGTGTCTGCCAATCAACGGGGGGTGAGGGTTGGCTGAAGGATATGGCTAACACCATACCCGAAAGAATTAAGAATATGAGCCAGGATTTGCGGCGTTGGCGTTCATCGGATTGCGTCTGTTCATCCATTAGCCAATTCCACAGTAGAAAGCAAAGACTGACGCCGGGTTCCAGGTTGGATTTGAACAACCAGCCGATGAGATTAGGAATTAGGAATTCGGCTAATAGCCAGAGTTTCTTTTTCCAGGTTTTTGATGTTGGGGATTTCATGGCTTGACCTCGTTAATTTTGGGGTTATGAGGTCTAGTGTGGCAACGGGAAAAATAAATTGAAAACTGGAAGTAGGTAGTTAGAAAAAGTTATTTGATTGATTGGTGTGGTGATAACTTGCAGTTAATTGTCTGCAAATAGGGGTAAATGGTTTATAAATAGAGGGAAATAATCGGAAATAGGTGGAAATAGTAGGTTTTATTTTTTAGGGTATTTCTACTGACAATTTACATCGGTTTTGCTACGTTAAATGGAGGGGCGCAAGGCTTGCTATCTAGGTTAAGTTAAGCCAGCCCTCACCCCCAGCCCCTCTCCCAAGCTTGGGAGAGGGGAGCAAGAGGGAAGCAAGAGGGGAGCAAGAGGGGAACAAGAGGGGAACAAAAAGGGAGCAAGTAGCTAACTTTTCACGGTATGTGACACAAGGAAAGGAGGTAAGTTTTGACCCTTTGCTTCGTTCAAGGAAACCTGGTTTTGAGTGAAAGATTGTGTAGGGGCGGGTTTCAATAAGCTGTTCGGCATTTAAACCTTAATATCAATAACGGCGAAAGCCTTGTAGTGCGAGCATCTTGCTCGCTACTAATACCCAATTTAAATGCATGATAGCTTACTATCTTTTGGGTTGCATCCAGATGTGACTAAACCCGCCCCGATTCAGGTTTCTAGACTTCTCCTAAAAACTTAGGCTTTGAAGGGAGACGGGAGGGGGATAAAAGCGGGTTAGCGGATGAGGGTGAAAATGTCAAAAACCGAGACTTAACAATATGAATTACAATCAAAACTTTCTGGACGATATCAACCAGCAGTTGTTTCCACGAGATATTACTGATAAACATGTCAGAGAACGCATTTTCTTTCCGCTGCGGTTTCAGCGTCGGGAGTCTCAGCCGCTTCATGTAGAAATTGCTAAACAAATGAGTCAGACAGAACCGTTACAGGGGGTTAATTGTCAAACCTCAATTAATACAACGGTACAAAATGTAATTCGGCGGCTGGTGGAAGTGTTTGGTGAAGAAATGGCAAACGATGGCGTGAATACAGCGCCGTTAATTCAGCGACAACGGGGTAAAAAGGGCGCGTGGGAGGTGGTTTATCAGTGGTTATGGGAGGATAAGTTTCCCCGATGGCAATTGGATTGGATTTGGCAGGGGTTGGTAAAGCTGGCGGATTCTCCAGCAGATTGGATTCGATTTACTCCGGTTAATCGGGGGGATAGAAAATTAGTGGTTCCTGTGGGGAAGACGCGAGAACAACCTGTGATTGGTTTGAATATTCCTTCAATGATGCATATTGATTTAGAGTGTGATGCGGGACATTTATTATTACTGAATCGCGGTAGTGAGAGTCAGTATGTAATGTGTCCATCAGCGGCGTTTGCGCCAAGGAATCGACTCACGGGAGAAACAATTCTTATGCCTCAGCTTGGGGCAATTTGTGAACAGGATAAAATTAGGTTTGATAGTCCGGGAAAAGAAGAGTTTCTGGGGATTGTGGTGAATCGCTGGTTAGAGTTTCCCTGGTTAAAACCGAATGAAGCGGAACCTGCACCAATTTGGAATACTGAACGGTTGCATCAATTGTGGGTTAGTTTGGAAGCAGAGGAAAAGTGGCGGGGGTTTTATCAAGCGTTTGACGTGGTGGAGGTGTAGATCCCCCCAACCCCCTTTAAAAAGGGGGGCTTGAATATCTCTCTCCTGGAAAACAGGGATTCAATTTATCGAACTTGGAAAAGGGAGGGCTTGATACCAAATTGCAGTCTAATATAGAACTTTATTTTCGCCCATCTCCCCCTCTCTCTATCTATTCTATCTGTTATATTGGAACGCAAATTGGTATGAATATCTCCCCCCTTTTAAAGGGGGGCAGGGGGGGATAAACGACTAAACCTTAATCGTTTCTGTTCAATATTTCGTTTATGTAAACGCGGTGAATACCGAGGATAAATCCCAATGGACGAACAAGAAATTGCTGCTTATGTTGCCGTGAATTGGTTACTATTGTTAGCGGCAAAACTAGCGGAAATGCTGGGAAGTTACTCAACCTCGGTAACACCCGAAGACTATCTCGAATTCTTGAGATCTGTATTGCAGTCAGTGGCAACTGACCCTCGTCCTCAGTCACTATATCCTCTGCTACAAAATAATCTGAATAAGCTGGATGGAAAATTCGCCCATATATTAACAGCGTGGGCAAATAAAACCTTAACCGAAGTTGAAATAGAAACTGCTAAATTCATCGCTGCTACTATTGGAAATTTCAGCATTTTGATACAAGAGTTTCCGTTGGGTAATATCGCAAGTAACAAAGAAATTGCTATGGCTGGCTATCAAGCCGTTGCTACCGTTTTTACCCAGTCAAACTTTCCTCAAGATTGGGCAATGACTCAAAACAATCTGGGGAATGCTTATTTATATAGAATACACGGGGATAGGGCTGAGAATCTTGAAGTTGCGATCGCACATTATTATAAGGTTTTACTTGTCTATACCCAGTCGGACTTTCCCCAACAATGGGCAGGTACTCAAAACAATCTGGCGATTGCCTACAGTGATAGAATACGCGGGGATAAGGCTGAGAATCTAGAAGTTGCGCTCATACATTATAATAACGCCTTACTTGTCCTTACTCAGTCAGACTTTCCCCAAGATTGGGCAATGACTCAAAACAATCTAGCGACTGCCTACTTACACAGAATACGCGGGAATAGGGCAGAGAATCTAGAAGCTGCGCTCTCACATTATTATAAGGTTTTACTTGTCTATACCCAGTCAGACTTTCCCCAACAATGGGCAGCTACTCAAAACAATCTGGCTAATGCCTACAGTGATAGAATACGTGGGGATAGGGCTGAGAATTTAGAAGTTGCGCTTATACATTATCATCAGGCTTTACTTGTCCGTACCCAGTCAGACTTTCCCCAAGATTGGGCAACTACTCAGAACAATCTAGCTATTGCCTATAGAAATAGAATACGCGGGGATAGGGCTGAGAATTTAGAAAAAGCTATCACCCATTATCATAACGCCTTACTTGTCCGTACTCAGTCAGACTTTCCCCAAGATTGGGCAATGACTCAAAACAATCTAGCTATTGCCTACAGTGATAGAATACGCGGGAATAGGGCTGAGAATCTTGAAGTTGCGATCGCACATTATCATCAGGCTTTACTTGTCCTTACTCAGTCAGACTTTCCCCAAGATTGGGCAATGACTCAAAACAATCTAGCGGCTGCCTACAGTGATAGAATACGGGGGGATAGGGTAGAGAATCTTGAAGCCGCGATCGCACATTATCATCAGGCTTTACTTGTCTATACCCAGTCAGACTTTCCCCAAGATTGGGCAATGACTCAAAACAATCTGGCTTGTGTCTATTATCGTAGAATAGGTGGGGATAGGGCTGAAAATCTAGAAGTTGCGATCGCCCATTGTAATAACGCTTTACTTGTCCGTACCCAGTCAGATTTCCCCCAACAATGGGCAACCACTCAAAACAATCTGGCGGCTGCCTACAGTAATAGAATACGCGGGGATAGGGCTGAGAATCTAGAAGCCGCGATTGTCCATGATCATAACGCTTTACTTGTCTGTACTCCAGAAAACTACCCGATTGATTGCTTGCAAACTAGCCGAAGTTTAGCCAACCTCGCCTGGGATAATCACGATTTTAACTTGGCGATTCAAAGCTACGAACTAGCGATCAAAGCCGTAGAACAAAGTCGTAACTGGGTGATAGATGAAGAACGCCGCCAAGAGATACTCAGGGAGTCAATTTATGTGTACGAAAGAATCATCCAAGCTTATCTGAATATCGGTGAAATTGGCAAAGCTTTAGAATATACCGAACGCTTCCGTTGTCAACGCTTAGTTGAATTGATGGCGAGTGATGTGCTTAACCCAGGGGGAGAAATTACGCCAGAAGTCCAAGAATTGTTAATCGACTATGAGGAACTGCACCAGCGGATTAATAGCCTACGGTTTAGTTCTCAAACAGAAGCGACGCCAGTATTAACCGGGAGTCGCCGATTACCGGATGGGGATGAATTAGCAGCACACCAAGCAGAAATTCAGAAATTAGAGGAACAAAAACAACAGGTTTGGAAACAACTGCGCCGTTATGATCCCGTATTAGCGGGGCAAATTCAGGTGGAACATCTGAATTTAGACCAGATGCAGGAGTTAATACCAAATGACACTACTGCCCTGCTGAGTTTTTATACTACGGTTGAAGATACCCATATTTTTATCCTGCTTAAGGATCAGAGTCCACAAGTTTATACCTGTAAGGGACAGGGACTTGAAACCTTCCAGAAGTGGATAGGTGAGAACTGGTTTATTCCCTATATTGGGGCAAATTCAGAATGGCGAGAAAACATGGTATCATTTCTGCAAGAACTTGCCCAGCGTTTGCAGTTAAAGGATTTGATTTCTCAGTATCTCACCGGAATTGAGGAATTAATTATTGTGCCATATTTGTGGCTACATCAAATGCCCTTTGCCGCGTTACCGATTGATGGGATAGAGACGTTCTACCGGAAGGAGGAAAATTCAAAGCCTCTCTCCTTGCAGGAGAGAGGTTTGGAGAGAGGTTTTCTAAATCCCGTGAAAAGTAAAGGAAATGGAGAAACACGGGGGTTAGTGACTGGCAAAAAATCTCAACCCAAAGTAACCGTAACTCCCACCGCCTACTTAGGCGATTTATTCCGGATTCGCATTGTACCAAGCTGCCAAATTCTCTACTATTGCCAGCAACGCCCGCCAATCCCAAATCAGCCGACAATGGGTATTGTTGAAGATGCGACAGAAGACTTACTTTTCAGCCGCTACGAATGCGAAACCCTAGCCCAATCCTACGGCGTTTCTGCTGACAAACGCCTGCAAGGGCGCAAGGCGACAGTAACCGAATACAAAACCCTAGCGTCACAGGTGCAAGTTCTCCACTCTAGCCATCATGCCACATCGAATCCGGCACAACCTCTAAATTCTTATTTAGTATTAGGGGATGGTTCTCTAACCTTGAGTCAACTCATCAGCCCTGGTTGGCGAATGCCCAATTTATCTGATGTATTTGCCTGCTGCTGTGAGGTCAATTTTAGTCTCAACAAAGTTACCGATGATTTACTCAGTTTAGCCACCGGATTTCTCTGTGCTGGAGCCAGGAGTGTGGTGAGTACCCAGTGGTCGGTAGAGGACTTAGCCAGCGCCCTGTTAGCGATTTTTTACTACAATTTTCGTCAGGCGGGGATGAGCCGTTCTCAGGCGTTACAGCAGGGGCAGATTAAACTGCGGAATTTAACCGGAGAGGACTTTGCCAGGAATTATAAAGGGGAGATGGGCAAGTCGTTGCAACAGCAGTATGATCAGGCGATGACTCGGCGGAATCATGCCAACGTTAAGGGTGATGTAGATGAGTGCCAGAAGTGGCAGAAATTAGCGGATAAGATTCAGGTACAACAGCAGCGTTTGCAGTTGTTGGCGAAAGAGAAACAGCCTTTTTCTCATCCCTATTATTGGGCTGGTTTTGTTTCTCAGGGATTGGCTTAAGGATGGTCATTGGTCATTGGTTATAATTAGGGTCTGCTGAATACTTGGGGCTTTTTTTGTCCAAAGTCCAACTTTATGGTTGAGAGATAAAATCAAGACACGAGGCATCTTGGTTGCCAATTGGCGATTCTCATCGACTATGACTCCCAACCGTTTTGTGTTCCATCTCAAAGTTCAGCGCGTCGAACAGGCTTGTCTGTTTGAGTTGTCCTGGGGACGAGGACAACAAATTGGGGTGACTGTACCCTATCCGGAAACCCTAACCACACTGTATCAGGAGTGGAGTAAGGTTTATCTGAGTTTCTATAAGCAAGCGCTACGAGGGCGGGTGTCTCAGATGGGGAACTTGAGCAAACCCCCCATCGATTGGCACGCTAAACTGGTTCAAGCTGAGGCAAAATTACTCTACGAGTTTCATCAATGGTTGCGGCGAGGGGAGTTGTTTGAACTTCGTTCTCGTATCGTTCAGGCGGTTCGAGATCAGGGGATGAAAGATACTACCCCGATTATCGAAATCTTTATCACCTGTAATCCCCTAGAACTCGCCCGATTACCCTGGGAAGCGTGGGAAATTGGTACCGAGTTTGCGGCACCCTCTCAAATTCATATCTTGCGGACACCTCTGACGATTCAAGGGACAACGGTGACACCGAGGCGGCGGCGACGGGCGCGGGTTTTGGTGATTTGGGGAGATGATACCGGATTAAATTTTAACGCGGATCAAGAGGCGGTGCGATCGCTCTCTGGAATTGCTGAGGTTGTGTTTGTCGGTTGGCAACCGGGACAGGAAACGGATGCATTAAAAACGGAAATTGTCAAGCAAATTACCGATACACAAGGCTGGGATATCTTATTTTTCGCAGGTCATAGTAATGAAACCATATTAACTGGCGGAGAGTTTGCGATCGCGCCAGGAGTGTCTCTGAATTTCAGTGAAATCGCCACCCCTCTGAAAATCGCCAAAGAACGCGGCTTACAGTTTGCCCTGTTTAACTCCTGTAATGGACTCAGTTTAGCCAATTCCCTGATTGATTTGGGCTTTCCCCAGGTGGCGGTGATGCGAGAACCGATTCACAATCAAGTCGCCCAAGAATTCCTGGTGCAGTTTCTGCAACGGTTAGCCCAGTTTCATGATGTGCAAGACTCCCTGCGGGAAGCCTGTCAGTATCTCAAATTAGAAAAGCATCTCACCTATCCCAGCGCTTATCTGGTTCCCTCCCTATTTCGCCATCCTGACGCCCCCCCATTTCGCCTAGAACCCACAGGCTGGAAGCAACAGGTTAAGCGTTGGTTACCGACGAAACCCGAAGCGATCGCACTTTTGGTTCTCATGTTTCTTAGTTTACGCCCTGGGGTGCAAGATTTCCTCATGGAACGGCGGGTTTGGATGCAGTCGGTTTATCGGAATATTACTGAACAGATTCCTACAGAGAAATCTCCCCCTGTTCTCTTAGTGCATATTGATCGCGAGTCTCTCATCCACGCTAATATTGATGCACGACGAATTAATCCCATTGACCGCACCTATTTAGCTCGTCTCATTGATCAGCTTACCGCCTTAGATGCCAAAGTGATTGGCTTAGATTATCTCCTGGATAGTCCCACCGATGAAGATGAGGTTCTGGCGCAGTCTATTCAGCAATCCATTGACAAAAAACAAACCTGGTTAGTCTTTGCTTCGGCAAAAACTGGGAACGAAGAACTAGGAATCATTGATAGTCTCGCCCATCCTAATTGGAGTTTAGAGGCTTATATTAATGCGCCGCTTTGGTATACCAAACTTCTCTCCCCTAATGCCAATTGTGCCGATAGTTGTTCCTTTGCCTATTTATTAGCCCTCGCCCACGCCGCTAATCAAACACCTGAACCGAATTTACCCCAACCGCAGCGATTAACTGAGACGGATTCATCGGCAGATTTCCGCACCCGATTTATTCACTATTTAGACAACAATCCTGCACCCAATCCCCTCACGGAATTTTTGCATCCGTTGCGTCTTCCTGCAATTACGAACCCATCGCGAAATTTCCAACAGCTTTGGTTATACCCAATTATTGATTTTTCCATTCCCCCCGATTATGCGTATCAAACAATTGCCGCTTGGGAGTTACTAGAAAATAGCGGTAATGCACCAACAGCGGCACAATTAAACCAGCAAGTTGTCCTGATTGCGGCGGGCGGATATGACCAAGCTGGAGTAACTGATGGAGGGAGTGATAACTTTCCCATTCCTATGGCTGTAGACTATTGGCGATCGCAAAATCCGCAACTGAATTATCCGCCTGTATATACAGGGGGTGAATCTCATGCCTATACCATGCACCATTTATTAAGCCAGCGATTAGTAATTCCAATACCAGATTTATGGATGGTTGGTATTGCAGCATTTCTCGGTAAAGGAATGGTATTACTCATCAGTGAACGCCGACAAATTCGGACAGGACAAGGGTTGCTACTATTAACCAGTGCCACCGCTATTTATGGAATCATTAGCTTACAGGTTTATATTTCCGCCGCCCTATTGGTTCCCTTGGTTTTACCATCGGTTACAATTTGGATTTACGCACTACCTATTTTTTGGAGACGATTGAATAGTGAATCTTAGCAGAATACAGTGTTTATTTCTGACAACTTGTCTCGTTTTATCTTCGGCAAAGCTGGCGCTAACTGCCCCGATTCATCCCGATGTATCCTGGAGAACCATTCGCCGTGACTTGTTAAATCGCAAAGAAGATCCGCCCTTAGGCTCACGACCCGTTGAACTTTGCCTAATTACACCAGAATACCACAGAAATTCAGTCACACTTTGGCAGAATCGCCCATTATTTGTTTGGCAAGGAAAAATCGGTGGAATTGGTATTCGTCAGGCAAATAGTGAGCAGATAATCTGGCGTCAACCCATTGCAGCCAGTGAGACAGAAAGCGTGAATCGTGTGGCTTATACAGGAGATCCATTAGAACCTGGTCAAACCTACCACTGGGTCATTTTTGATCAGGCAGACGATAGCCAACCTATACGATTTATACCCTTTACCGTCCTCAATGGCAAACAGCGCGATCGCATTCGGGTGCGATTGATTATTTTAGCCGCACAATTGAAGGAAAAAGGGGCAACGACTGAAGAAATGGCATTAGAACGAGCCAATTATTTTAGCAAACAACAACTTTGGTCAGATGCGCTGCAAGAAGTCTATCGGGTAGATGATCCCTCTGCTGAACTTCGGGATATGATCGGGGAAATTTCCACTCAATTGTGTTCATAAGTTCCGTGAACAGATCAATAAGGAAACTCGTACTTAAACGCCTCTGAACCCTGATAACCCGAAATATCTGCCAATCGTTCTAAGGGTTGCACCCCGGAATAAAACTGTCCCTTAATTTCCCAGGTGGGAACCCCTTTAATATTGGCAGCTTTACAGCGTTCGGGTTGGGCATTCTTGCCACGAGGATGGCATTCTATGTAATCAATTTGATTAAATGCCGCTTGACCAAAAAGTTGTTTTTGTTCGTGACAATGAGGGCAAGTAAATGCACCATACATCTTTGCCCCTACAGTGTCCAAATGACGTGCTAACCTGAGTTCAGCCGCACCGGAGATATGGGTAATGGGTGGACTGGATTCTCCTGTATTAGCGCTAGCGCTAGGAACCTGAGTATAGACTCCCACTATCCCCGTGAACGTGATCAAACCAACAGCCAATCCTGTCAGCGTGACTTGTCCAATATCTTGCCAATCATGACCGATGGTAGTCCACAGAAATAGGATTAAGGACAACAGCGCCGAGGCGATGCAGTAGGGACAAATTCCCTTGACAATAAACAGCATCACGACCATCAGATAGCCGCTACTCACCAGCATACAGGTGGTAATTGCCAGCATAACTAGCCAACTGGATTGCACCCACTCGGATGGCAAGGATTTAATAGCTAAGGGTGCTAGGGAAACCCCTAACAAAGTGGTATAGCCAAGAAACCCAAAGAGGGGGAGAGGGAGTCCAAAAACCTGGGCGTAAGGACTTTCTAGCACCGCCTGACAGCCATGAGTGGGACAAATCTCCGCCGCTTTTCCTAACCATTCAACCACCGTGAGGAATGCTGTCTCCAGCATTCCCAAAACCGCGATCGCTCCAATCCAATATCGGTTTGTTAGTTGTCCTGTGTCATTCGTCATTTGTCAAGGAATAGGGAATGGGGAATAGGGAATTTAATCAATCAGAATATCTTCTTGTTGATTATCTTCTACTGGAGGATGCTGCCATTCAATATTTGGCATGGATTCAAATGCCCGCCGTAACGAATCTTCCCACAATTTGCGAATCTTTGCCAGATAGGGATCACCTAAGCGCAGTTGCAGTTTCTGGCGAGCCATAAATGTGCCAGCTTCATACATGACCAAGTTAATCGGAGGTCCGACTGAAATATTCGATTTCATGGTTGAATCGATAGACAGCAAAGCGCACTTGGCAACCGCCTCTAGGGGCATATCATAAGTAAGAGTTCGGTCGAGAATGGGTTTGCCATACTTGGTTTCGCCAATTTGCAAAAACGGCGTTTCCAGCGTGGCTTGAATAAAATTCCCTTGGGTGTAAATCAGATAGAGTTGTGGTGCTTCGCCGCGAATTTGACCCCCGACTAACAAGCTACAGTGAAAATCAATGCGATCGCGTTCTAACCAAGGACGGTCTTGATCTTGAATTTGTCGCAGTTTGCTGCCAATATAACGAGTCACCTCATACATATTCGGGAGGGAGTGGATATTCAGTTCTTCCTGACTTTGTAGATCCCGATGTAACCGATTGATCACCCCTTGGGTAATCGAAAGGTTTCCCGATGTACATATAACAATCGCTCGTTCTCCTGGCAGGGAAAAATCAAAAAGCTTATTGTAAGTAGAAATATAGTCTACCCCGGCATTGGTGCGAGAGTCTGCCGCTAAGACTATACCAAAACGGTTAATAATACCCAGACAGTAAGTCATTGCCAAATTACGTCCTCATGAATTCGACTGAGAACCCGATGTAAACACCAGGGTTCACCCGCATTCGCCAATTGATGGCACGGCGTAGACTGATGTTGCCTGGACTGGATTAGCGAATTGTCCCTTTGGTAAGGTTTTATACTACTCCTACGCATCTTCATTGGTATATTTACAAGTCCTCTAATTCCAGCGTAATCCTCCTGAGGGACTTCTGGAACAAAAAATTGGTCATTCGTCATTCGTCATTTGTCTTATGTCTTATGTCTTATGTCTTATGTAAAGTCGGGGCGGGTTTAGTTAAATCTGGGTGTAACCAAAAAGATAGTAGTGAAACCCGCCCCTACAGAATCCCCCTGATCTGACACCTATCTCCCAGACGTGCCATGGCACGTCTCTACATTGCTCCCTATCTCCTCAATTACCAGGCTGAGAGGCTAACGCCGCCGACTGACAAGTACCTGGTACAGGGGATTGAGTATTTACCTCCACCTGTTTATATCCGGCTGTCGTCAACAACTGACTCACAACCAGTTCGGCGCGTTCGTTGGCTTTTTTTAAGACCCCTTGCTCACAAGCATTGAAGACAATTTTCTTCAACGTCTCTTGTTGCGCCAACATCTGTAACTGGGGTGCTGTATCGGGACCTAATCCCAAGAATCCGCGATCGTAGTCATACACCTGTGACCGATTCACGTCAATTTTGCTATCTAAAATTTTGGGGGGTGGTAGTTGAAGTTGCAGCGTATCATTGACAGTTTGCACATTTTCTGGTTTGAGTTCTGCCAAATCGACACCAGCCCGCACCTCACCATAAGCAATATAAAGGAGTGTGGTTTCTGCGATCGGATACCCTGCTAAAGTCCGAGCTTGACGAGTCGGAACCACCGCCTCCATCGTAAACACCGCCGTGGTTAAGTCGCTAGCCTCCCGCACTTGCTGGACAATCAAGGAGCGCACATCAACTTCAGGTGCGGGTTGAGGGGTGCTAAATAGCGTCGTCACTTGTCCCAGAAAACGAGACCCAGTTCGCCATACCCCAATGCCAAAAATCAAGGCGACAACTACCGTAGCGCCTGTAGTCATTAGCATCAGGTTTCTCAGTATCCCGAACTTATGGGGACTAATCTGATATTTGTCAAACGGATTATTCATCGCACTGCTCCTTCAACCGGGCTGTCTGGGTGTCTCTAAGTATAAGATTAGCGCTTTGGCAGAAGAACGTAGCCCCTACAATTGGATAAAGGCGGGTTGTGGTGAACAATTATTGGCGGGTAAGCTAGCGTTAATGTCTAAACCCACCCCTACAATTGATTCTAAAACCACGCCTACGATTGACTTCTTTAGCTAAACAAGGGTTGTCGCCATGGGTTTCAGATTCATTAAACCAGTTCAACGAGTCCTACTGAGTACAGCGTTACTTTCTCTGGGATTCTGGAGTTCCCCGGTATACGCTCAAGCCTCTGATGCTCAAGTTTCAGCGCTTGTGGAAGCCCTGCGACTAGCCGCACCGCAAACGGGAAGGGCAGATGATGGACTCTATAGCGACTGGCAAATTAAACCAGGTAACATTCCCCGATGGTCAAAGCAATGTATTGGACGGGAACTTTCACCAACCGATTTTGAAGCGAGTCCGGTTACAGCGCGGGCTATTTTGGTTTGCGTGATGCGGGATGTATTGAATGAGCAGTATCGCGCCAGTAATAATAATGAGTCGGTGGCAATACAACGGGCTGCGGCTTGGTGGATGACTGGGGATGGGAGCCAATATAATAGCATTCCTGAAAACTCTTACACCTACACTTACATTCAGAATGTGCTGAAAAATTACCAACAGCAACGCCGCAATCCCCAAGCGCAACAACCTGCAACTCCCGCCCAACCCACCCCGACTCCCTCGGCGGCAAAACCAGCATCGTCTGCTCAACCGACGGAAAATCAATCGTCAGCCGCCTCTCAGCCTCAAGCCGCCGCCCGTTCCTCCGCCAATAACGCGATTTCTGATACAAAAGTCGCTGCTTTAGTGGAAGCATTACGACGCGCCGCACCGCAAACGGGAATCGAAAATGATGGACTTTACAGTGATTGGCAAATTAAACCAGAAAATATTCCTCGTTGGTCAAATCAATGTATTGGAGAGGAATTAACACCCGCCGATTTTGCAGCGAGTCCGGCGACTGCCCGTACTATTTTAGTTTGTGTGATGGGAGATGTGTTTAATGAACAGTATCAGGCGAGTGGTAACAATGAGACAGTAGCGGTACAGCGAGCGGCGGCTTGGTGGATGACGGGTGATCCCCAGCAATATAATCAGGGTTCCACGGCGGATTATACTCAACGAGTTTTGAATTTTTATCGGCAATCTTTTTTGAAGTTATTCCCCCATTTGTAAGTAATAAGTTGTTCGGCATTTAAACCGTCATGTCAATAATGACGAAATCCTTGTAATGCGTTTAGCGAAGCCATGCCGCAGGCTTTGCATCTTGCTCGCTACTAATACCCAATTTAAATGCATTACAGTTTACCAAGTTGCATTCAAAGATATAACTTTCCCTTCCCCTGCTTCCCCTGCTTTTCCTATCTACTATGTTTGAGCGCAACTCGGTATACAGCTCTTTGCGCTGTAATAAAGTACAGTAGATCAAAGTCCCCCTTTTTAAGGGGGATTTAGGGGGATCGACAATGTACCGCATAGCAGAGCAAACTGCTGTAATATGCCTAGAGCGTCAGTCCACTAATAGTAAAAAGCCTGATTTTCCGTTGAGAATGAGCGCCAGAATAACCGTTTTGCGTTATAGCTGAGATTACTGCACTGGCGCTCTAGCGACCAAGATGGTCGCACTACCCATAAGGTTTTCGCAATGCTTGACAATAAAGTTTAAATGCCGAACAGCTTAAGGCGCGATCGCCTTCCCAGCTACAATACACATGAAATGATTCGATGTTACTTGCGAACTTTAATTATTAGGTGGCGAATTTTAATTATTAGGTGGCGAGCAAGATGCTCGCACTCCTTCAAAATATCTCCCAAAAGAAAGGATAATCCTCCGGAGTTTTTGACAATCCTGCCTTAACCGGATTTTGTCTAATATACTCCCATGCCTGATCGAATTCCTTTTCATCCTTCATCAGCTTATCATATCTTCCATCTTGCCAAACTTTCCCAATATGTTTCATGACTTTGGGAATTTGTTTGGCGCTATAACTTTTGATACTATGCAAAATACTGCCAATTGACCAAAACTCTGTTTCAGTTTTGAGGAAAGGTCGAATCAGTAGATGTACGTGGTCTGGCATAATAACCCCAGTAAATATCTGATATCGTTGATTGTGGAAGAATTGGCAAGCCTCTAGCACAACCTGGCGAGCTTTTGGGGTTAGTTCTAGTCGTTCCCAGGTCACAAAAGTAATGAAGTATCTGCCTTTTGCTATTTCTAATCGGTGGATTGGTTTTTTGAATTTCATTGTATTTCCCTGTTGTTATATTAGCCCGTAGTGCGAGCGTCTCGCTCGCTATGGGAATATAGAATTCTCGCTCGCTATGGGAATATAGGATTCTCGCTCGCTACGGGAATATAGAATTCTCGCTCGCTATGGGAATATAGAATTCTCGCTCGCTATGGGAATATAGAATTCTCGCTCGCTATGGGAATATAGGATTCTCGCTCGCTACGGGAATATAGGATTCTCGCTCGCTACGGGAATATAGGATAAATATGATTTAAAATTTTATTATAACGGGATTAAAAGCTGTCACGCATTTAAATTGGAAATGATATCAATTTCGTTTTTATACTCATCCTAATATCACGTATTTAAATTGAAAATAAAACCTTACACTTTTACCTAAAAAGCAGCATCTCCCTCATTTCCCTCATCTCCTTCATCTTCCCCTAACCAATTATTCAGCAGACCCTACTTAGCGAGCAAGATGCTCGCACTACAACAACTACGAACAATAACTGGAATTTCGTGAATTTCGCAACGGACTTTTGCCGCAAACAAGTCTACCGAAAGTACCCCTTTTTTCAAAGGCTCTCTTTATTTTTAGTCCGCACTCGCTGATACACTTGTTCCATTGCCTCAATAAACGAACTATCCTTATGCCAAAAGGGAGGAACGTCTCCGGCTTTTTTAATCAAAATGGCGGGAATATTCGCCGTTGTATCCACCTCCACCATTGAGGGTAATCGTTTCTCTCCTAACCAGAACTCCTTCTGATTCACAGATGATGGTGGTGGCATTTTTTCTGGCTGGGTATAGTAAGATTGGGCAGGTTCTAGGGCGGCTTCCTGATCCTGTAAGGCTTGGGATAACACTTGACCTAGGGGGGATTTAGCCAGTTCTTGCTGTAGCTTTTCTGGCGATAAACCTCTGAGTTCAAAGAGTAAAAATGGGTTGGCGTCTAATTCGTTGGCGACTAAGTAATACACCCCGGCGATATGTTTACAGGGATTTGACCAGTCGGGACAAGAACAATGAGTATTAAAGTCAGAACGGCTTTTGGGTAATAACTGAAGGTTGACATCAGCAAATGCCTCTTCAATATTATCTGGCATCTCATTCATGAGTAGTTTAGAGACAAAACTTGCCTTAGATGACAAATTCGCGATCGCCTTTGACCAAGATGCTGCTGAAATGGGTTTTATTTCAATGGTTGTGGTGTACAAGGGTTCGTTATAAACGCCAAAATAGGGATTAATTGAACCCCTAACTTTTGCGGTTATTTTACCCTGAATAATTTTATACTCCTTAATCTTCCCCCCACTGGCATAAGAACGCCCTCGTCCCAGTCTACCTGAGTCGGTAAAGGATTCTAAGGCATCAATAAAACGTTTGCCCCACCAGGTTCGGCTGAATTTAGACATTTTGCATGACTCCTCAGTTTAATAGCACTTGTAGGGTAATCATTACCCACCAAAATTTACTCAAATTTCCACTCCTAACTTTATAAAATAGCGGCTTTATTCAAAGCAATCAACTGTTTAAACCGTTCATTATCTAGTTCCGTCAACCATGACTCATCCGCCCCGACAATCGCCCCCGACAATTTTTTCTTCTCTTCAATCATCTGGTCAATCCGTTCTTCTAACGTGCCTAATGCCACGAATTTATGCACAAAAACATTTTTCTTTTGACCAATCCGAAAGGCGCGGTCAGTGGCTTGGTCTTCGACGGCGGGGTTCCACCAACGGTCAAAATGGAATACATGATTGGCTTTGGTTAAGGTGATGCCGACACCCCCGGCTTTCAGGGATAAAATAAACGCCGAGGGTTCAGTATCAGGGTCTTGAAACGCCGTAATCATTTGCTCCCGTTTTGCCCGACTGATGCCGCCATGAATATAATAGGTGTTGTAATGTAAGGTCTGTTTCAGATAGTGTGTTAGGGCGCTACCAATGTCCGTAAATTGGGTGAAAATCAGCAAACTTTCCCCTTCTGCATTCACTTCTTCAATCATTTCTAGCAGGCGTTCTAATTTATGCGATCGCGTTGGCGAGAATTCGCTGTTATCTTGGAGAAACTGGGCGGGATGATTGCAGACTTGTTTGAGTTTCATTAGGGTTGACAAAATTAACCCTTTGCGGTTTATTCCTTCAGCGTCTTCCAGTTTTGCTTCCACATCTTTGACGACGGCTTCATACAACGAGGCTTGTTCTTGGGTAAGCTGGCAATACTGTTTATGTTCAACTTTATCCGGTAAATCTTTAATAATCTGTTTATCTGTCTTCACCCGTCGCAGAATCAACGGTTGGACTAACTGCTTTAACACCGTCGATTGTCTGCGGTTATTGTCTTTTTGAATCGGAAGTTCAAAAGCTTTGCGAAACTGGGCTTGTTTGCCTAAATAGCCGGGATTGAGAAAGTTGAAAATTGACCAAAGGTCTAATAAACGGTTTTCTATTGGGGTTCCAGTTAACGCCACACGATGATGGGCGGGTAATTTGAGAATGGCTTTAGTTTGGGCGGCTTTGGGATTTTTAATGTTTTGGGCTTCGTCGAGAACTAAACGGTGCCAGGTTACACGTTTAAACAGTTTTTCGTCTTTGCGGGCGAGGGTGAATGAGGTAATAATGACATCAAGGCTTTGGCTAGCTGATTTAAACTCCTTTTCGGTTTTAATTCGGTTACTCCCATGATGCACCAAGGTACGCAAATGAGGAGCAAATTTTTCAATCTCTTTTTGCCAATTCCCCACCACAGAAGTTGGCGCAATTAACAGAGTAGGAGATACCGCAGACTCGGTTTCCCGTTCCTTGACTAACTGGGCAATAATCTGAATCGACTTACCCAAGCCCATATCATCGGCTAGACAGCCATTGAGTCCCAATTGTTCTAAATATTGTAGCCACGATACACCGCGTTTTTGATACTCCCTTAAGGTTCCTTTTAATTGGGCGGGATTGTCAATCGGTTCCAGTCGGCTGGGGTTATTCAAGCACGCCATCATTTGACCTAAGATAGCATCATGTTCGACTTCTATCTCTGTATCAGCTTCGCTGGTTTTCTTGAGCAACTCCAGCAGTGTCATTTCTGCTGTTTCTTCCTGGTGGGATTGCCAAAAGTCCAGCATTTGCTGCATCTTATTTTTATCCAGTTCAATCCACTGACCTCGAAACTGGACTAAGGGCGTTTTTGCCGCCACTAACTGCTGCCATTCTTTAGGCGTAATTACTTGACCACCAATGGAGAGTTGGTAGTGATATTGAATAATTGTATCTAGATTAAAATAACCCTTACTCGCCGCTTTTGCAGACTGAGAGGTTTTCGGGGAAGCCTTGAGGCGCAGCTTGGCACGTTGACGTCCGGCGGGAGTCCACCAAGCGGGAATAATGACTTTATATCCGGCATCTTCTAGCACCCACGCTTGTTCTTTGAGAAACGTGAATGCTTCCGCTAAGGTAAGGTTTAACCCCGTAGGTTGGTCAGTTTCCAAGCCGCGCCAAATTTGTGGATAGATACGGGCAGCATAACCGAGATTTAAGAGTAAGGTTTTCTCGAAATCTTGACCAAATTGTTGATGAACTGTGGCTTTCTTTTTTTTAGTTAGAGTCCAATACTCGGCAACTGCCAGTTTCAGGGAGGGATCTTTTTTAGAGGCAACAATAAACTGAATCTGCCAGGAGTCGGAAGACTCCGCCGCTGGGTCTTCTAATTGAAAACAAAGATGGAAGGTGGAGGTATCAGATCCTCCCCGAATCTGTTGTTTCCAACTTGACCATTGTTTATAGAGGTCTAAGGCAGGTTCAGGGGCTTGTGCTAGGGGAGTTTGTGAGGAATAGAGGCAATCGGTAATCAGAGAATGATTAATTCTTTTATCCAAAACAGCCGGGATTGGGGTATTGGTGACAATTTCCGTCAGCAAACATTCAGAAAAATGCCGCAGTAACGTTTCTTTGGCGTAAAATTCGATAGGTTTGGGGGGACTGGCGTAACCGGATACACAGGCAAGGGGCATATAATCTTGATAATAGTCAATCGTCTCTTCATAGTGATCCGATATAATTTGCCAAGCTGGATAAAGTTCAAATAACTGAGTTTTGGCGCTGCGTTTCCGTTTGCTTTTGGGTGGGGGTAATTCCCTGTATTTAAGCGCTGGAATATATTGGTCTTTGAGGATAATCTGTTTAAAAGATTGGGTGTAGTGATACCAAAACAGTAAATCAGACCCCAGTTGCAGTTCTGCGGGATTGTAGAGGGCAATAAAATGCAGGTCATTTAAGCATTTAATCACGGGGGCGATTGCACCAGATTTACGTCCAGATGTTTGGTAAACTGGGCTAATCTGATAACAATCAATCATCCAGATATGCCACTCCACAGATTCTGGCAATTCAATTTCCAGATAGCGGCTTAATTCCGGTGATGGAAGCGGTTGTCCTTGAGTTGTGGGCAGAATAAAGTATTGGGGGGTAATCTGATCCTGAATCTGGCTAGATGACGTTGGGGAAACGCCAAGTTCATTCACCAGAAGGTTGGCTAAATCCGCTTGGGTTAATTGAGCCGGATGCGTATTGCGGTGGGCAGTTTTCTGGGGAGAAGGGGTATCCGTTTCCACCCACAGATAAAACGCGCCCGTTTGGATGAATGCGTCAGAGGGTTGGGGAATCCAGGTGCCATGGAGAATTTTCATGACGAGATGCTGACTGGGTTAGGTTGTAGCGTAACGGTTGAGGGAATGATACCAAATTGGGAGCGGTATTATCAATAAACAGTATTAAAAATAATGGCACTGAAATGAGCATTAGGAAATCGTCAGCCCACATTCCGCACTTCAACTTCGCACTTCTTCACAATCTACGTAAGTTGGAACACCAGGGGGTAAGGGGCGAAAGGGGTCAAAGGCATTAAAAATTCGTTTTAATGTCTGGAAATCGTTCCTGGTTGGTCATTTGTTTTATGTCATTGATGCTGTTCGTCTAACTTATCACGGATTAATTTCGCTCAACACATCGCGAATAAACACAATGTAGCGCACTTCATCATGTTCTCCTTTAGGGTTCGTTCGTAGTCGGGGCTTTAGCCCCTGATCCGATGA
>NZ_JAVJNP010000117.1:0-12950 GCF_040217205.1 Coleofasciculus sp. A1-SPW-01
GTTAAGGCTGATATCGAGCAACAATGCCGGGTATCAGCCAAGCGCAAGCGTTAACGGTTATCGACCAAAAGTTACACCGTGGACTTATACCAAGGCAGAATTACTGATGGGTAGGTTTGTCTAGGTTTTTAGAAGCGGTAACATGGCTCAAGTTACCTGTAATGGTGAACTGGTTTCCTTTACGGGAGGATATCAACGGGGTCTAAAATGTTGTTGTTTTTGATCAGTCCAATGGGCATCACCTTCACAGTCGATCCTTTGATTTCTATGCTGATCCCGCGAATGCAGATGCGTTTGCTGACTGGATAGAGACTTTACCCCAAGGGCGGGTGGTTGCGATCGCGGCGAAAGACGACGCCAGCTTTAATCTCTCGGATCGCGCCCAAGCCGCCTGTAAGTCTATTGGTAGCACCCAAATTGACCGTCTTCAATTTAGAGGATCGTGGGCGATTATCGGCATCAAAGGTGCTTCTGGGGGTGCAGTTATCGAAAATTTGAATAATTTTGGCTCCGTTTCTGTCAACGCCTGGTTTCCCTGGGTTGACTCTCCCCCAGTTACTCCATCCGTGGCTCAACCTGTGGCTGAATCGATAGAATTCTCCGAATCAGGTTCAGGGAACAAGAAACAAGTAATCATTATCGGACTTTTGCTGGCTATTATCGTTATCGTTGTCATCGGGGCTATTTTAATTAATAAGGACTAAATATAAAAGCCATTTCTGAACCGACACTCTAGAGGAAAATTGTTAATGTTAGGACTATTCTTATTTCTCGTATTTTTGACCTTCTTCAGTTTGTTATTGTATGACCCAAAAAAATTACCAACCCTCAAGTTGAAAGGCACACCCCGCCAAGTTTTACTGCCTCACCCCCCGATCTCTAAGCCTTCATCGTCAACGGTATCGGATATTGATTCAGGCAGTCGTAAGGCGATTGCCACTACCTTATCTGATCTCGCCCAATTAGAGGCAGCAAAGGATAATCAGGAGCAATGTATCGTCGCCGATTCCTCTAAGTTTAATCAAAGCATTATCAACGAGGCATTACAGGGTTCGCGAGACGCCATTTTTGTCAAAATTGAGGACTTTATCCAAAGCCAGCGTCAAGTCTCTGGTGCTTATACTCCCCTTTATGAGCTATTAAGTGATTATCCCTTTCGCGTCGGGAAAATGCTGCGTCCAACGATGTGTATTAGTGTCGCCCGCGCGGTGGGAGGAATGGGACATTCGGCATTAACGGCGGCGGCTGCATTGGAACTTTATCACAATGCGTTCTTGATTCACGATGACATCGAAGATGAGTCGGAGTCTCGACGGGGAAAGGGGACATTACACCAAATGATTGGTATTCCCCGTGCCATTAATGTCGGGGATGCGACGAATGTTTTAGCGGTGGGATTGCTGCTGGAAAATTTATCTGTGCTGGGGGTATCCAAGGCACTAAATATTTTACATGAAATTGAGTTCATGGCGCGGCAATCGGTGGAAGGACAGGCGATGGAATTGGATTGGGTGGCGACGAATCCCTCCCATCTAAGTGACCAAGATTACTTTACCATGTGCGTGAAAAAGACCTGTTGGTATTCCTTT
Source organism: Coleofasciculus sp. A1-SPW-01 (assembly GCF_040217205.1). Classification (NCBI taxonomy): domain Bacteria; kingdom Bacillati; phylum Cyanobacteriota; class Cyanophyceae; order Coleofasciculales; family Coleofasciculaceae; genus Coleofasciculus; species Coleofasciculus sp. A1-SPW-01. The sequence continues at coordinate 1,590 of NZ_JAVJNP010000117.1, forward strand.
ATTACCCCTTGTCGGATTGGTCTCATTGTTGGACATCCTGCCTCCAGTGTCCAGGATTTAATTGAACCCTTGGCAGGATTAACCCGATTTGGCATGATTTTGGGGATCGCGTTTCAAATTCAAGATGATTTATTAAATCTCCAGGGGGAAATGGAATCTTATGGCAAAGAAATTGGTGGCGATATCTATGAAGGCAAACGCACGTTGATGCTGAACCATGTTTTAGCCAACAGTAAACAGGAAGCAGAAAAAATGCGGGAAATTCTGGCTCTACCTCGCCCCCAAAAACATCCTGATCATGTTGCCTTTATTATGGAGCAAATGCAGCGGTGTGGCAGCATTGAACACGGCTGGAACGTGGCGCGATCGCTCGCTCAAAAAGCCGCCGATATCTTTGATTCTTTGGAGTTTTTGTTCCCGGAGACCCCACTGCGACCCGGAGAACAATGGGTGTCTCCAGTTCATGACCGTCGATTTCTTAAGGAGTTGATTAATTATGTCATTTATCGAAGTAAGTAAGTAGGTTGGGATCGTCATTGGTCATTCGTCATTTGTCATTCGTTATGCCTTTTTGCTGTCTGGATGATCAAAAAATGATTACAAAATGTTAAGTTTTGAAAAAATAAATGGTTTTGAGTAGATTTAAATGAATGCTCGACTAGAATAAGAGAATCCTAATTTTTAGGATCGTTGTCAAGTTTATAAATTCACAGGGACAACTTGACTTCACAAAGGATAAATTACAAGGAGTGAATGAAATGGCTCAAATCAAAATCGAAACCGTCGATCTCAACGACTGGAAAGAAGAATCCTATGAAAAAGGTGCCGGAAGATGGGATGTATCCCGCAATGGTCAAGAAGTAATCCAGAAGAAAAATGGCAAACCTACGTTATTTTATAGTCCATTTAATGTTTTTAATACCAAAGTCACTGGTAAAATAAGCGTCGGCAATACGGGGGATGATGATTTTATTGGGTTTGCCCTAGGATTCCAACCGGGAGACACCACCAATAGTTCAGCTAAATATCTACTTGTTGATTGGAGGAAAGGTCAGCAGAAACGGTGGGGAGAACTTGCTAAAACAGGATTAGCCGTATCCATGATTAGTGAGGTTCCTAAAGATCAAGCTGAATTCTGGGGTCATACGGGTAAGGTAACTGAACTGGCTCGCGGCAAAACCTTGGGCAACAAGGGATGGGAGAAAAATGTTGAAAATACGTTTGACTTTGTTTATACCAAAACCAATCTGCAAGTCTCAGTGAATGGTAGTCTAGAAATTGATATTGATGGCGATTTTAGTGAAGGGCGGATTGCGTTCTATAACTTTTCCCAAAATAATGTAACCTATAAAGCTTTTGAGAAAAAAGTCCTCCCCTCCGGTCAATTGCAAGTCCATGCAACTTTTGAACAAGGGGTAGAGTTTCAAAATCCTATGGATACGGCTGCTAAAATTAAAGTCACCCCCTCTGGTACTTGGTCGGTGAAAGACGGAGTAGAAATTACCGCCGCCGGAGAACCTGGGGCTGAACTACTCAGTCATGTGACTTATCCGAACAATACCCCCTACGCCTTGGTTGCTGTAGATCAAGCGAGTGATGAAGTTATTGAAGAGATCAATAGTGCCAAGACTCTCAGTTTAAAAGCGGGTCAAACTGTGATCTTTAAGATGAATGATGAGCCGGGATGGTATTGGGATAACAAAGGGTGCATCACTGTTGATTGGATGGTTTTGGATTAAATCATCATTGGTCATTTGTTCTTGACCTCTGAATAAATGTGGAGACGCGCCATGGCGCGTCTCTACATAAATGATGTGTCCTAACAGCCATGGCGGTTGCTATACCTGTTCGCCGTTACCCTCTCAAAGGCGATAACTTACCAACTTTTATGTATTGACAAAATGCACAAAATAAGAATTTCAAAGGACTCTGGCAGAAATTAACCAATTTTGACCAACTTTTATGCATTTACATCCTGGTGTTCCATTGGTTATCGTTAATAGCATATTTAGATGTAACTAACTTTAACCAACATTTTGTAGGTTAGGTGTCTGAATCCTAGGCTAATTTTTCTCGAAGCGTAACCAAGCTGACCCTTGATAGCTGAAGTTAGCCACAGCGCAACCTAACCTACAACCTTTTTAATCCAGTGCTAGTCGTTGACATAGAATGTCACTGAACGAAGGAGTTAGAGCCAGCAAAGCAATTAATTATGCCAGGAGAATACAACGACATAGATGAATTACACCACCGTAATTTAACTTAATGAAAAATCGTCAAATAAAAGAGTGAATAAAGATTAAAATGGATTGAGTAAAACGCCGCCCGATAGGTGTTAAATGAGTCAGCGTTTAGAAAAAACCCTTGTCCTGCCCCAAGTAACGTTACAACTCCATTCCGGTACAGACTTGGTTCTCCAGCTATTGATCCGGAATCAACTTAATGAGCCCGTACTTTTACGTCCGACTCTAGATGATTGGGTTCTTAATAACAGTGAGATTTTGCCCATTGTGAGTCGTTTAGAACCGCCTTATGTTTATTTATTTCCAGAGTATGAGTCTACTTGTCAATTAACGGTTCAAGTTCCCGACTATTTACCGAGTGGGACAAGCCTGAAAACCTGGTTAAGATTTCCCGGTTGGCTAGAAGACGCTATTCCCATTCAATTGGAACTATTAGAACCAACAGAAACTCGCGATCGCACTCCCGTCATCCATCCCTTAATGGTCACATTTCCGCCGCCGAGAGACAGCAAGGAAAACTACTTGGGAACGGCTGAACCCAGCACCGCTGGAATCTTTGGTCTGATGTCGGGATTAATCGATTTGGATAAAATTCCTGCCCGTTGGTTGATCGCAGAACTGCTAACTCGGTTGTGTCAACATGGCACCAATTATGCCCAAACGCCCCAAGGGAATGAATTACTCAGCCAACTGAGTCGCACCCAGTTCTATCGCAATGGCGTTTATGCCTTTTCCTCAGCCCAAGTCCCCGCTTGGATATCGAGTAGTATCTCGATGGCGAATACTCTCCTCGCCGCCCAAATTGGACGACGACATCTGCTTTCTATTTGGGAGGAATGGTTATTTGATTTAGCCCAAACTGATATTGAAATGGGGAATGGGGGAGATAGAAAAGATAGGGAAGATGGGGGAGATGGGGGAGTTCACTCAGAATTGAATCAGGGCGGGTTTTGCTCAAACGTTACTACAAATAGCGACAAGAAAGTCGCTAAACCCGCCCCGACAAACCCGGTTTCCTATCAGCAAAGCGAAGCGTCAATACTCAACACGCAAAACCCTGAACAATGGTTTGCTGGACTGATTTTAGGACTTGCCCAGGTATCACCCAGACTAGCCGATTGTTTCCGGGCGATCGCGACTCAGGATTCAACTCTACCGATGATTGATCAAACCATTCCCGCCCAAGCCAGCTACAGTTTAACCACTGGATTACCGGGACTCGATGGACTTCCAGGACGTTGGTTGGTGGTAGAACTCCTGATCCTGTTGGCACAACAAGGAGATACCTACAGCCGCACAGAAGCGGGTTGCCAATTACTGAATCGACTCAGCCGTACTCGTTTCTTTAAGAATGGTGTCCTCGCCTTTGCTTCCGCCCAAGCCCCCCGGTGGCTGGTAATCAGCCAATCAGCGGCGGCGGCGTATCATTCCTCTCTGGGGGTGCAGATGGGACAAGGGGGATTACTTCATGTCGGCGAAAAATGGTTGTGGACATTAGTTGCCAATACCTTAAACATTAAAGGGATGGACAACCCGGTTTCTGTATCCAATGCCGCGACAAAAACCTTCGTCTGTGAACTGGGAATGGATGCCCAGCGCTGGTTTGTGGGGATTCTGTTGGGACTGATTCAGGTGTCACCAAAGATGGCGAAGTGGGTGCAGGCGATCGCGGATCAAGCCCCACCACCTCTGGCGCCTACCCCAACCTCCCCAGTCATGTTCAATGATGTTCTCAATGAAGGAGGTTCTCTGGGGCGATGAATGTCAACGAACAAGTTCTCCTTAACCGTGTCGAAGCTTTACGCATTCCCCTCGAAGATCCCGCCTTACCTCTGGATTGGAAGGATTGGTATCACTTTATTTGGCTGGATCTGAAAACGGGAATCCGTCTACTCGTCAACGCCACCCTAATTGGCAAACCGGAACAGGGACAGATGCAAGTCAGCTTTATTATCAACTTGCCCTCCACCCAAATTACCCCAGAACTGGAATCTCCCCCGTCAGTGGCAACTTTTGGTACAACCTTTAGCCTAGACTGGCAACCTGACATGGTATGTCGTCACCCCTTACGTCTGCAAGGGAAGGGGATCAATCTGGAAATTAATGGCATGAACTCATCGGTTCAAGTTCACGATGAGAGGGCGCAGCTTTCCCTCAACGTTCAAGGAGAAGCTGAAGCCATGCCCCTCTTAGTTACTGAGGATGCGCCATTCGGGAGTGGTTTTATTGGGTGGGGATTAATTCCAGGGTTAAAGGTTTCGGGAAACGTATCCGTTTGTGGGCGATCCTTTGCCATTGATCATGACTGGTTCTGCTATCACGATCGCAATTTTGGTCGGTTTCGCTGGGGTGAGGATATTGGTTGGGAATGGTTTGTCGCTTATGTTACAGACAAAAAGGGCAGATCCTTCACCCTCGTGTTAGACAAACGCACGAATAAAAACCATTCCATTAGTGGTTTACCCTATATTTTTATCTATTCTGGCACTCGCTTGCGGAAAGTATTTTTGGGGTCTACGTTACAAATCGATTGGGATTGGTCTGCCACTGCCAGTTTACCGTTACGTCTGCCTGGAGTCATGGCATCCCTGTTTGGCGATCGCACGGTGAGTATGCCCCGACAGTTACAGGTACAAGCGGCAGATGATCAGGATCAATTGTCATTAACCATGGCGTTTGATGCCACCAGTGAGTTAATTGTCCCCGATAATCAGAATCGCCAATATACCTTTATTGATGAAGTGACGGGTACGGTTGACGTGACTCTCGTACTGCAAGGGGAAACAATACAAGCAAGGGGGTTTGCCTATGGCGAATATGTTCATTAGTTTGTTCGTAGTAAGCGCTTAAGCGCTTCTACCACTAAAATTCCTAGGACAGACTAATTGTTAAAAAATATTAATTTCAAGTTAAAATGAGTACATAAAACGAGATAATACAAAGATTGTTTCCTAATTCGTTGAGATTATACGTCTCAAAACGGCAAACTTGTCCTTAGCGTAACGGTTGCATCAAAACTTATCCATTTAAATGACTTCTTCAACAGTAACGATAACAGTTCAATCAGCAGGTGGATTCATGGGTGACTCAGCCCGGATCACACTCAACGACCAAGAAATTGGGTTTGTTCACTATAGTCGCGGACTGAATGTTGCCGTTATTGATGAAGCAACAGGACAACCCTTAGTTTGCACCACTTTTGACACCTTTTTCCCCGGAAACGCAGACCGATTTGCCGATCTGGTGGACAAGTTGCCCAGTGGTCGAATTGTCGCGATCGCGGTTAAAGATGATGCTAGTGCTAACCTAAGTCAGCGGGCGAAACGCGCCTGTCAATCCCTGGGAAGTCGGCAAGTTCACTGTCTCAGATTCCGCACCTCTTGGGCGCTGATTGGTCAAAAAGATGCTAAACCCGGAATCGCGAAAGAAGAATTATCGGACTATTCGGATGTCGTCTGTTCTCGTTTAATTTCTGTCTCTGGGGATACTGTCCAGCGTCCCAGCTTAGGGGTAATATCAGCAGGGGGAAATCAGGGCAATTTCGCCCAAATCACCTGGAATAACGAAGAGATAGGGATAGAAGGAGGATATCAACGGGGATTGAATGTTGTTGTCTTTGATCGCCGTGATAAAACCCAAGCGTTCAGTCGTTCCTTTGATTTCTTTGTTAACCCAGAGAATGCCGAAGCCTTTGCCCAACTGATTGAAGATTGTTCTCTGGATCAGGGAATTGCCATTGCGGTCAAAGATGATGCCTCTGTTAATCTTTCCGAACGGGCAAAACAAGCTTGTGAAGCACTTGGTAGTCGCTTGATTCGCCATCTGCAATTCCGCAGTTCTTGGGCGATTGTGGGATATAAAGATACATCAGCAGGTTCAGCCATAGAACAGTTGAGTCATGATCGATCCGTGGGAGTTCGAGTTTGGTGAGAGAATGCCTCGGTTTCGGAACTGAGTTAGGAGTCAAATAAATTTTCCAAAACTAGCTAGATTAAAAAGCGATCATGAGATATCATAACTTTTTCAGTATTTCTAGACATTACATAACCCTGAAAAAACGAATTTAGACGGCTTGAGCTTCCATTAAACGTTAACTAAAAAACTTATCAATTAGAATCAAGGGTACTAATGATGCAGACGTTAGGCAAAAAAGAGGCGTTAATTGCCTCGGTTATCCTATTTCTCACCCTAGGAACGGTTTCCCCTCAGTTCCGACTCACCTCTCTGCGGCTGAGTCCAGTATTGGCTCAGGTTTCACCGGAGGAATTCGAGGTACCGGAGTCCGTTCCCCGTGGGACAACAGTGCGGCTGGATGGTTCTAGCAGTATGGCAAAGGTAAATCAAGCCTTAAAAGAGCGCTTTGAGCGACAGTATCCCAATAGTGATGTTCAACTCAATGCGGCTGGGAGTACCGCCGCCTTAGAAGCCTTGGTTAATGAAGAGATTGATCTGGCGGCGATTGGACGCCCGTTGACGGCGGTAGAAAAGGCACAAGGATTAGTGCAAATTCCCTTAAGTCGGCAAAAGATTGCCATTCTCGTCGGACCCAATAGTCCTTACACGGATATAGATATTACCTTTGAGCAATTTTCCCGGATATTCCGAGGAGAAATTACCGATTGGTCAGAACTTGGGGGTGAACCCGGACCAATTCAACTGATCGATCGCCCGGAGTATAGTGATACCCGGCAGGCGTTTCAACGCTACGATGTGTTTAAAGCGGCACCCTTTAGAACCGGAGCCAATACCACCCCGGTAGAGCGAGATAGTACCGATACCGTAATTGAAGAACTGGGAAAAAACGCTGGCGGGATTGGGTATGCGATCGCGGATCAAGTGTTTGATCGTCAGGATGTGAAAATCATCCCCATGCATAAAGTCTTTCCCGATGATGAACGCTATCCCTTCTCCCAATCCTTGTCTTATGTCTATAAAGAACCTGCAACGCCTGCGGTAGAAGCCTTTATCGGCTATGCTTTAGATCCCTCTAATGAGCAGGCAGTTGACGAAGCTGTTGCCGAAACCACCACAGAACCAGAAGAGGCGATCGAAGAACCCGCCGCCGCACCCCAGCTAGCCCAGGCACCGGATTCTCCGGATTCGCCCGAACCCGCCGCCCCCGTGGAGGTAGATGAGGCTGATGCCGAAGCCCAAGCCACGCCACCCGGACTGATTCCCTGGTGGGTGCCGTTACTCATAGCCCTTTCGTTTCTAGCTGGCGGTTTCCTCGTCTGGCTGCTTAAAAATCGCGATGACGATGATCGTCCAGCCCGTCGTCCTTTTGCTGGGGGAATAGCAACGAATGGCAAACCCACAAACACAGCAGGTGTGGCTGTTCCGCCTCCAACCCCAGCCCCAGCACCAGTCCCAGCCCCAGTCCCAGCACCAACCCCAGCACCAGCCCCAGCCCCAGCCCACAGCAGTTTACATTTAGTCCCTTATGATGGCAAAAACGCTTATGCCTATTGGGACGTAGCCCCCGCCCATATCCAGAATCTCCAGCGTCCGTGCAAAGATCTGGTGGTACGGCTTTATGATGTCACCGACAGCCTCCTTTCGCCCCATCAGCCCCCCTATCTGCTCCAGCAGTTTAGCTGTGAGCCTCAACCTCCCTATATCCTATTGACACTACCCGCAGAGAATCGGGACTATATGGCGGAGTTAGGGTATCTCACCCCAGGCGGAGAATGGCTACTCTTGGCTACCTCAAATAAGGTGCGGGTTTCTCCAACAATTCCCATCAGTACCGCCGTCACCGCCACTCCCAACCTACAAGCTGGGCTGGCACCATCGCCCTACCCAGCCACGACAACCGCAGCGATGACTGCACCCCCTTCTGGGTATGGAGGAGGATATTACCCGCCAGCCCCCGCTCACAGTCGCCTCTTTTTAGTTCCTTATGACGGTAAAAATGCCTACACCTATTGGGACATTGCCCCAGCCCAAGCCCAATCCCTCCAGCGTTTAGGGGGAGAAAAGCTGATGTTGCGTCTGTATGATGTCACCGATAGTCCTAATCCAGAGCGGGATCAGCCGCCGATGCTACAACAGTTCGGATGTCAGGGAGAGCAAAACTATCTACTCTTGTCCTTACCCGCAGAGAACCGGGATTATTTAGTGGAACTGGGTTACTTGACCCGCGAAGGCTACTGGTTACCGTTGACGCGATCGGAAACTGTGCGGGTGACGCCGATTTTGGGGACGGGCAATGTCCTCCCCGGAGACAGAGGGATGGGTCATGGTGAAGGAACCTGGCTGTCTCATTCCCCGAATCTCTCTCACAGTCGTCTATTCTTAGTGCCTTACAGTGGCAAAAATGCCTATGCGTACTGGGAATTAGTGCCGAATCAGATTCAAGCCTTAAAGCATCAAGGGGGAGAAAAGCTACTGTTGCGTCTATATGATGTCTCCGACAGCTTAGATCCAGACCGCTATCGTTCCCATTGTGTCCAGGAATATGATTGTCAGGGTTCAGAGAATTATGTGCTGCTCACGTTTCCGTCAGCGGATCAGGATTACCTGGCTGAGTTGGGATATGTCACCGCAAGTGGGGACTGGCTCCCTATCGCTGACTCGGAAACGGTACGAGTAACGACCAATATTCCCACCGACAGCGATACGCTGTTCTTGGTGTCAAGGGATCGTAACAATTCGTACACCTATTTAGAAGTTCCCCCCACCGTGTTGGAGGCGCTGAAGCATAAGGCGTAGTTGTAGAGACGCGCCATGGCGCGTCTGGGAGCTGGGGCAAATTGTGTAGGGGCGGGTTTCACGACTATCTTTTCGGTTACATCCAAATGTAGATAAACCCGCCCCGACTTGACAAATGACGAATGACAAATGACAAATGACGAATGACCAACTTTTCAGATGCGGGTGAAGGAAAAAGTAAAGCATGAACCATAATGAAGCCCATCTCCATATCACTGTCCAGTCGGCGGCTTATAACCAGGGAAATTCGGCTCGGATTACTGTCAATGACGAAGAATTCGGGTTTGATCCGTACAATCGCGGACTGAATGTGGCGGTTATCCATGAAGTAACGGGTCAAAAGCTGGGTAGCGCCACCTTTGATACCTTTGGTGATCCCAGTTGTGCGATCGCCTTCACCGAATGGATGGAGAGTCTGCCTGTTGGTCGAATTGTGGCGATCGCGCTGAAGGATGAGGGGACTGTCTATCTGGATGAGCGGGCGAAAAATGCTTGTGCGGCGTTGGGGGCGTATTGGGTTTATTATCTCCAGTTTCACAGTTCTTGGGCGATGATTGGTCAAAAGGGAGCGACACCGGGAACGGCGACTGAAGCGTTATCAGATGAGCATGGCGTAACCTGTTCTCGTTCCTTTACACTTCCCTCAATTTTCGCGAACACGGCGGCAATTTCGGCGACATCGGCGGCTGGAGAGTACGGCTTTTTAACGCATATTAGCCGCAATGGATCTGTGATCCCGATTCCGGGCGGATATCAGCGGGGGTTAAATGTGGTGGTGTTTGAACCGGCTACTGGGAAGCCAGTGTTGAGTGGTTCGTTTGACTTCTTTGCGGATGCGTCTGTTGCTGATGTCTTTGCCCAACAGATTGAAGCGATACCCGATGGGAAAATTGTCGCGATCGCAGTTAAAGATGATGCCAGTGTCAATCTCTCCCAAGCTGCCAAAGATGCCTGTCGCGCGATCGGTAGCCGTCTGATTGATGAATTGCAATTTCGCGGGGCTTGGTCAATTGTCGGATATAAAGGCGCATCTCCGGATGCCGTGATTGAAAATCTGAATAATTCTGGGTTCACGTCGGTTAAAGCCTGGATGCCTTTAGTTATACCCTGCCCAACTTGGCAGCCTCAACAGAAGCTACAACCCCCAGATTTACCCGAAAAAGGGATCTTTGGCAGTGCAATTGCTATGAGTGGCGAGACAGCGATTATTGGGGCGCGTTTGGCTCAAGTGAATGGTTGTCCGGCTGTGGGTAGTGCCTATATTTTCCAACACCACAACGGTGTGTGGACAGAAAAACAGAAACTGCAACCATCGGGGTTTGGGCATCAAGATGTCTTTGGCAATGCAGTGGCGATTCAGGGAAATCTGGCGATTGTGGGTGCTTATTTTACCGATGCACCCGATCGCCCAAATACCGGAAGCGCCTATATTTTCCAACCGGAAAATGGCGTGTGGGTAGAAAAACAGAAACTCCAACCTGCTGATTTACAGGCAAATGACTGCTTCGGAAGTGCGGTAGCCATGGGTGACAATTTCGCGATCGTTGGTGCCTATACCGTAGACGCCGAAAGTCGTCCCGAAGCTGGGAGTGCCTATATCTTCCAGCTTGAGAATGGGGTGTGGGTAGAAAAACAGAAACTCCAACCTGCTGACTTACAACGGGGGGATGGGTTTGGCGGTGCAGTGGCGATTAGTGGGGAAACCGCGATCGTTGGGGCGCGTCTTGCCAAGGCAGATGGCGGTCAATTTGCTGGGAGTGCTTATGTGTTCCAGTTAGAAAATGGGGTATGGCAGCAAAAACAGAAACTCCAACCTGCTGACTTACAATATGGGGATAATTTTGGGAATGCGATCGCGCTCAGTGGTGAATTCGCGATTATCGGTGCTTATGGTGTTGATGCCCAACGGTATCCCGATACTGGCGCTGCCTACATTTTCCAACATGAAAACGGGGTGTGGCAACAAAAACAGAAGCTGCAACCCACTGACTTACAACGTCGCCATGGCTTCGGCTGTTCTGTCGCCATTCAGGGACAAGTGGCTGTCGTCGGGACTTCCGATGCTGGAAGCGCCTACATTTTCCAACTCAATCAGGGAACATGGCAGCACAAACAGAAATTATACTCTCCGGAGGTACAACCCAAAGACGGGTTTGGGTATACCGTTGCCCTAAGTGATGGAGTTGTCATCACCGGGGCGCATAATGCAGATGCTCAAGGGCGCCCTTATGCGGGTAGTGCTTACATCGCATTTGCCAACGAAACGTGAACGTAATCGCGGCATTCCCCGACTTCAGCGATAGCAAGTCGGGGAAGGATAGCGGATAATTTACGGGTTTCGACATCCCGTAAATTATCAAATTACCATTGTTATTTTACCCAATTAAATGATAATATGGGGGGTATG
>NZ_JAVJNP010000118.1:0-2744 GCF_040217205.1 Coleofasciculus sp. A1-SPW-01
TTGACTCAAACTGAATCGCTCAAAGTTACGCCCAGCTTAGTTCAACGGGACTTCTATCGAATTATTTCGTCTTTGGGTACACCTGCTCAATCCCCCAAACGTCGTGGTTATTCTCCCGGACGAATTAAAGGTGAAAAAAAAAGAGCCGAGAACTCGCCATAAATTTATCAAAAAACAACCATTTTGTAAAAACCAAAATAGCCAAGTCTCCTAAGATTTACTCTGTAACCTTCTAAAGCCTTTATTTCTGAGCTTTTCTTCGAGCTGAGATAGAGGAGTTATTGTTCCTTATTTTATTTGCGTAAGTAATACGCAAAAATACTGATTTTGTCCAAAGTCCAATCGTCATGTGATGCCAGTTTATCTGCAATCATAGGCATGGGGTCAACATTTTAAATTCATCATGACCAGTTACCAATTTCCAGAGGCGTTCTGGTGGGGAAGCGCTACAGCTTCCTATCAAATCGAAGGTGCAGTAAACGAAGGTGGGCGTAAACCCAGTGTTTGGGATACATTTAGCGCTACTCCTGGACGTACCCTGAATGGTGATACAGGTGCTGTGGCTTGTGATCATTATCATCGCTACGAACATGATATAGACTTAATGGCGCAACTGGGTATTCAGCACTATCGGTTTAGTATCGCCTGGTCACGAATTATTCCCGATGGTCGTGGTACGGTGAATGAACAAGGGATTGACTTTTATAAGCGTTTGGTGGATTGCTTGCGGGATAAGGGAATTACACCCCACGCCACCTTGTTTCACTGGGACTCCCCCCAGGCGTTAGAAGAGGCTTACGGTTCCTGGCAAAGTCGGCAAATGGCAATCGATTATGCTGACTATGTTACCACCGTGGTCAGTCGATTAGGCGATCGCATTACCCATTGGATGACACTGAATGAAATACCCTGCTTTACTCATTGGGGTTATGGGGTTAATTCTGATCCGCCTCATGCACCGGGAACGCGGGTGAGTTCACTTAAGCAGATGTGGCAAACTTCTCACCACGCCCTTTTAGCCCATGGTTTAGGATGTCAAGCCATTCGCGCCGCATCTCCTGTTTCCTGTTCAGTGAGTTTAGTGGATAATTTTGCAGTAACCGTACCGATTAATGAATCTCCTGATCATATAGAGGCGGCTAAAAAAGCATTTCATACCTGTGGACAAAATGGTGGGATTATTTTTCCCGCCTTAACTGGAAAGTATAGTCCGGCGTTGCTGGAAAAATTAGGTGAGAATGCGCCCGATATTCAGGATGAAGACTTAGAAACCATTCATCAACCTTTGGATGTTCTGGGATTTAATGTTTACTTCGGTGACTATGTTCGCGCCGTTGATAATGAATGCGGATATGAGGTTCTCAACTTTCCAGAACATTATCCGAAACTAAATATGCCATGGTTGCATATCTTGCCAGATTGTATTTATTGGGGCATTCGCCATATTAGTGAAACAGTAGGGCGTCCCGATTTACCCATTGTGATTACTGAAAACGGTTGTGCTGTTGCGGATGAGTTAAATAGTCAGGGGGAAGTTATCGATATTGACCGCATTTTTTACCTGCGCCAACATCTGCGATCGGCTCATCGGGCTATTGCTGAAGGGTACCCCCTCAACGGATATTTTCTCTGGAGTTTGATGGATAACTTTGAATGGTCTTATGGCTATGATCGTCGATTTGGATTGATTTATATTGATTATCCCACTCAAAACCGGATTCCGAAAGCCAGCTTTGATTGGTATCGAGAATGTATTAGAACCAATCGAGTGGTGTAAGCCGTCATGCATTTAAATTGGGTATTAGTAGCGAGCAAGATGCAAAGCCTGCGGCATGGCTTCGCTAAACGCACTACAAAGATTTCCTCATTATTGATATTAAGGTTTAAATGCCGAACAGCTTAGGATGGGATTAACTATACCAAATAGGGCTTTCTCCACCTTGAAGTTTATGTCCATCTACTGGCGTGGCACAGCTAACATGGTGGTAGAGATTTTACTATTAAATTGGGCGCAAGTCTTTGCGCCCCTACAGTTTCGCGGCGTAAGGTTAATTCATACACGGTCAATAAACCGGGTTTTTTTGGGTGAAGGTTGATATTGCGTTGTCATCCTCACGAGAAACCCGGTTTCTAGGAATACTTGAGTTGTAAACGCCATCCCCCTATAGACATAAATATTTTTATAAGCTGTTAATGCGGACAAGGGGAAATCCTGCGAGTTGATTTGACCGATGAAACTTCAGTTCCCGAATCGACTTCTATTGTCGGGTTATTTGCGATTGGTGCTTTCGGTGTTGTTGCCCAGTTACGGCGCAAACAAAAGTCGGCTACTGTGATAAAAAAGTAAGATGCAAGCGAGATATCGCGTTTCTCATAAGATGAGGTACAGGGATGAGGGCGCAAGCCTTCATCCGTGTCAACTTAAGCTCAACCCCTCTCCCAAGCCAGCCCTCACCCCCAGCCCCTCTCCCAAGCTTGGGAGAGGGGAGCAAGAGGGGAGCAAGAGAATCAAGTTCCCCTTCTCCCGTGCAAAAAAGCGAAGTATCCTCTGTCCTCCCCCGTGCAAAAAAATTCTGCCTTATCCCAACCCAAACGGGGAGAATTACCGCTTCTAAAAACCTAGACAAACCTACCCATCAGTAATTCTGCCTTGGTATAAGTCCACGGTGTAACTTTTGGTCGATAACCGTTAACGCTTGCGCTTGGCTGATACCCGGCGTTGTTGCTCGATATCAGCCTTAACC
>NZ_JAVJNP010000141.1:0-53756 GCF_040217205.1 Coleofasciculus sp. A1-SPW-01
GTTGTAACTCAGTGTCTAAAAATTCAAATCCTCGTTCCCAATCAATGTCCTCTTCTATGCGTGGATAGAAGAAACTCAAAAACTCCCGAAAATATAGCGAAATGCTTTCCTTCCATGGCGAATCATATTCGCTCATCTTAGTCACTCCTCAATTCTCATCCTTGCCCTGATTTAAGTTCATTTATTGTAATCCAATTTGACTGATTTTTATTGCCAGAACGACACGGAAAGAGATGCAGGGGCAAATGCTTTAGGTTCGATTGTGGGAGTGCTATTAGCTGCTGGATAAGGTTCGCTTACCTGAATTAAGGCTGGTGGGTTGAGCGAAGTCGAAACCCACCCTACTGGCTTATTTGATGAATTAGAATTACATCCAGAAACTGTAGGGACGCACCGACGTGCGCCCATAAAATCAACAGGACTCTTGCGTTCGCTTCACTATAAAAAGCGCAATCCGGGAAGCCTTGGAGGAGAAGCACACAGTCCCCTACAAAGGACAAATAACAATTTCTACTGTTAGCTTTTATTGTGTCCACCGACTGACATCATGTTTAAGGGCGCAAGCTTTGCGCCCCTACATTGAATAAAGATAACGGTAAAATCTGCCCCGATATCAATGTCAAGACGCGCCATGGCGCGTCTCTACCAGGGAATTCGGTAGAATGAACCATGAGTCCTTGTCACTCAAACACTAACCATGACCACAAATTCCCCCGTAGATTTCCAAGACGCTTTTGATGTCATCGTTGTCGGTGCTGGACATTCTGGCTGCGAAGCCGCACTCGCCGCCGCCCGTCTGGGATGTCGCACTATGCTACTTACCCTGAACTTAGATAAAATTGCTTGGCAACCCTGTAACCCCGCTGTGGGTGCGCCAGCTAAATCCCAACTCGCCCACGAGGTAGACGCCTTGGGGGGAGAAATTGGTAAAATGGCAGATCGTACCTATCTCCAGAAGCGGGTACTGAATCAGTCGCGCGGACCTGCGGTTTGGGCGTTACGGGCGCAAACCGATAAGCGGGAATATGCGGCGGTGATGAAACGGATTGTCGAGAACCAGGAGAATTTGGTTATCCGGGAAGGGATGGTGACGGATTTAGTCCTGGGTGCGAATGATCAGGTTATCGGTGTTCAGACTTATTTTGGTGTAGCATTCCAAGCCCCTGCGGTTATATTAACAACGGGAACGTTCCTGGGTGGATGTATTTGGGTGGGAAATAAGTCGATGCCCGCTGGACGCGCTGGAGAATTTGCCGCCGTGGGATTGACGGAAACTCTGAACCGACTGGGATTTGAAACCGGACGCCTGAAAACAGGAACCCCGGCGCGGGTGGATAAGCGATCGGTGGATTACAGTAAGATGGAACCTCAACCTGGGGATGAGGTGGTGTCTTGGTTCAGCTTTGACCCAGAGGTGTGGGTGGAACGGGAACAGATGAATTGTTATATTACCCGTACCACGGCAGAAACGCATCAGTTGATTCGGGAAAACCTGCATCTGTCTCCGGTTTATGGGGGTTGGGTGGATGCCAAAGGACCCCGTTATTGTCCCAGTATTGAAGATAAAATTGTCCGGTTTGCGGATAAGCAAAGCCATCAGATCTTTATTGAACCGGAAGGGCGAGACATTCCCGAACTCTATATCCAGGGATTCTCGACAGGATTACCAGAGAAGCTACAGTTGCAAATGTTGCGATCGCTCCCTGGATTAGAACACTGTACTATGCTGCGTCCGGCGTATGCGGTGGAGTATGATTATCTCCCTGCAACCCAGTGTTTTCCCACGTTAATGACCAAAAAAATTGAGGGGTTATTCTGCGCTGGACAAATTAATGGAACAACGGGGTATGAAGAAGCCGCCGCCCAGGGGATTGTGGCGGGGATTAATGCGGTACGCTATGTGCGACATCAAGAGATGTTGGTGTTCCCCCGTGAGGAAAGCTATATCGGTACATTAATTGATGATTTATGTACGAAAGATTTGCGAGAACCCTACCGGATGCTAACCAGTCGTTCCGAGTATCGGTTACTCCTGCGTTCCGATAATGCTGATCGGCGTCTGACTCCCTTGGGGCGAGAGATTGGCTTAATTGATGACCGCCGTTGGCAACTTTATACTGAAAAACAAGCCAATATTGCGGCGGAGAAGGAACGACTTCAGACTGTACGGATCAAAGAACATGAGGAATTAGGTGTTGCGATCGCGTCGGATACTCAGCAACGGATTAAGGGTTCGATTACCCTGGCTGAATTGCTGCGTCGTCCCAAATTCCACTATACCAATCTGGATCACTACGGATTAGGAAACTCCAGTCTCAATCAAGCTGAACGAGACGGCGCGGAAATCGATATCAAATACGCCGGATATCTGCAACGCCAGCAAAATCAGATTGATCAAGTGTCCCGTCAAAGCCAGCGACGATTACCCACGGATCTGGATTATGATGCCATTGAAACCTTATCCAAGGAATCTCGCGAGAAACTCTCCCAGGTTCAACCCCTGACAATTGGTCAAGCTTCTCGCATTGGTGGGGTGAACCCGGCTGATATTAATGCTTTGCTGGTGTATTTGGAAGTGCGATCGCGCTTGGGAGCAAACCGTTCAGATTCCCAAATGCCAACAGTCTCAGCCATTTCAGGCTAATTTGTTTAGTAGAGACGCGCCATGGCGCGTCTCTACAATGCATGCAACGTCTCTACTATTTCTACAATTTACAAAGAACAGGGGGTTCTATAATGCCAGATTAGATATTATTCCACCTGATGCCCAACTGAAGTAATGACTTGTTTAATCGACTCCTGAGACGCCTCAGTTTCCACGCTAACCGTCTTATTTGCCACATCAACATCGACTTTCGCTTCAGGTTCGTGAGTACGAATCCCTTCGCTAATGGTTTTGGCGCAAGCATCACAAGCAATACTCGGAACGTTGAATTTCATTGCTGCCATCGTGTAGATTTCACTCCAGTTTTTTATTCAATCTATCATTATAGCGAAGTGCTGCTTTTTGTTTTTCACTCTAAAGTATGAATTTTTCAAAAAGCTTAGGCGGACAAATTTCATTTATTTCCATGTCATCTTTTTGGCTGATTTATATCTTTTATGAAAAAATAATACCTAACAAGATTTACGATAATTGACGTAGTATTTTTTACGCTTATTGCCGTATATATTTCTAAACAAAACACCTTTGAACTGTGTCAATATATTAAGTGAAACCGTTCGTCCCACATCAATCATGCCAAAAATTTCTGCCTTATTCACCCGTCCTCAAGTGAACTCATCTGGAGAGGATTTGGACAAGAGAATTAACTCCATGAAAAAATCATCCAAATTGCAGCGATTTTTTTCCCAGAATGATATTGACGAAGCGTTAACAGAGCATAAATTTCTGGAAAAATGGATCGAGGACAATCACACAGAAGTCAACAATGCTTTACAAACTATACAATTGTCAATGAATAATCTATTCGTTGCGATAGGCTTTATCAATTCCATCGAGGCAACCCTGAGAAAAGCTGTCATTATTGCTTTTTTGCGAGATCAACAGAAGCAGAAGTGATACCATACCAAGTTGCATTCAAAGATATAACGTTCCCTCCCCCTGCTTTTCCTGCTTCCCCTGCTTCCCCTGCTTTTTGAGATGGGGAAACAGGGAACAGTGAGAACCCTCCTGCCTTCTGCCATATATTCCTGATACTCTGGCAAATTCCTGTCAAAGGAAAAAGAGAGAGTAATGGAATGTACCATGAGCGATCCCTATTTACTAGCAGCCAGTCTGCTTACCGTTGGTCCCGTATCTGCACCCCCGCCACCACCACTGGTTCCCAACCTGTTCGAGAATTTGTCGGCTTTGTTGGCTTCCGCTAAAGCTGATCACTCGCACTCCGTCGTCACTCAACCGATGATCTCTGGGGTGGAAATCCCTGGTGTTGAGTTTAGTTCATCGGTTAGTAGTGGGCACTTTAGTGCCACCACGAATCAAGCGCTTACTACTAACTCTCAACGTAACATTTCCCCTAAATCGGGAACCCAACTCTATTATCAACGATTAGCCGCATTAAATAGAGGTCAAACCTATACCCGCCTCCCGGCTGATAGTTTCCAGTCGGTTTGGAGTAAAGCGACACTGGCTAAACCCACTCATACTCAATGGAAACAGCTACTTGCAGAAGAAGCGAAAGCGATGGCGAGGGGACAGGGGAATAATCGTCTGTCTATTTTAGTGGGCGATTCCTTGAGTCTTTGGTTTCCTACAGCCAACCTACCTAGCGGTCAATTTTGGCTGAATCAGGGGATTTCTGGGGAAAACTCTAGCCAAATTCTGGAGCGACTCTCGGCTTTTTCCCAAACCCGACCCGATACAATCTATGTCATGGCTGGCACCAACGACTTGCGTCAGGGGGTTCGCGATCGCGTGATTCTCGATAATACCCGCCACATCATCCAGCGCTTACGCCAAAACCACCCACAAGCCCAAATTATTGTTCAGTCTATTTTACCCACACGATTAAGCGCTATTCCCAGCGATCGCATCCGCAACCTGAATCAACACATCGCCGCGATCGCACAGCAAGAAGGTGCAGGCTATCTTAACCTGCACCGTTTGTTTGTGAATAATCAGGGTCAAATGCAACGGGAGTTAACTACTGATGGGATTCATCTCGCCAGACGCGGCTATGCTGTGTGGCAAGAGGCTTTAAACTACGCCGATGCTTTAATTTTGGCGAGTCGTTAATTATTTGTCTTATGTCTTATGTCTTATGTCAAACAACACTCAGTCGGGGCGGGTTTAGTTACATCTAGGGTGAGATCAGAAACGATAGTTGTGAAACCCGCCCCTACCAAATCGGTTATCTGAGCGAAGCGAAGGGTCAACACTCACCACTCAACTAAACCGCCTGTCGAGACGCTAGCTTTTCCAAGGTGGCTTGGGTTTGCTGTAACAACTGCTCTCGGCTATCTACTGCTTTGGTGAGAGTCGGGACTAAATTCCGGGCTTGTAACGCCATGTGTAGCTGGAGCTGAGCCACGTACTCACTAATATCTTCATGAACAAAGTCGTTGGGGGTTTGAGCAGAACGCAAATCCAAAATGTCCTCCTTTCCTTAGGCTTGTGCTTTTCGTCAACACCTCATTGAAGGTATCATGCCTATGGCAATCGGCTCTCACTCTGTAATAAAACTGCAATAAAGTTTAAAGATTTAGGGGTTAAATGTTAAGTAATATAAACAACTCCACCGAAATATGGAAATTTTGAGCATCCTCCTATCGGCGTTACTCACGCTGGGTTCCCCTCCGGGCTTAATCATCGATCGCGTGGTGGAAAATGTCCTGAGTTCTCAATTGGAGAGAGTTGAACAGCTTGATGTGCGGATTGACAATACGCCGAATTATCGAGCTTTGCAAGGGAAACTCGAACAAGTCCGGATTGCGGGTCGAGGGTTATGGTTGACACCAGACATTCGGATTGATGTTCTAGAAGTCGAAACTGATCCGATTAATCTGGATATCAACCGTCTGAGACAGGAGGGTCAAACGTCGCCCTTAGCCTCGTTACGTCAACCGTTACAAGCAGGGGTGCGTCTGGTTTTAACCGAATCGGATCTCAACCAGATGCTTCAGTCTCCTAGAGTTGCTGCAAAATTACAACAACTCGGTAGTCGTCTCTCCAGAGATACCGCACAACGTTACCAGTTTCTCAATCCTCGATTAGAGTTGCTGGGAAATAATCGCCTGCGTTTCCAAGTGGATGCGGTGGAAGGGAATCGTCAATCCCTAGCCATCGTTGTGGAATCTGGATTGGGGATTGAAGCCGGACATCGCTTGCAACTGATTGAACCAAAAGTAACCGTTGATGGTCAAGCGCTACCGTCTCGCTTGGTTGAAGGCTTCGCCAAGGGAATAAGCGATCGCGCCAATCTCCGTAGCTTGGAAGATGCTGGGATTACGGTCAGACTCTTACAATTAGAGATAGATAATCAGGATCTACAGATAGCCGCATTTGTTCGAGCTGATGTACCGCAAGCGGACTAAACCTGCACCTCATACGTTTCCCACCTAAGGTCTGGGTAGTTTATACGTTCTGTAGGGGCGGGTTTTACCGCTAACGTTTTGGAGATAAGCCCTAACTGAACTAAACCCGCCCTTGTTAAGGAAACAGAGGGAACATTGTCAGTGAAACAATATCACATTTTTTCTTAATCCTACAAAACATTGAACGATTGGACAGGTAATAACTATGCAAAATCCACAAGATACACGTCGTATTCCCACAAGTTTGATCGCTGGTGTTTCCGTCGCCATGTTAGCCGCCGCTGGTGGAGGCGCTTGGTGGGCTTGGAATACGATTACCGCCTCACCCCCCCAATCCGAAGTGCCTACCCTCTCCCAATCGCCCCAAGACACGCCGCCCGCGACTGAACAAAAGGTTCAAGTGTATTGGGTTGATGCTGTCAATAATCAAATTGAATTGGTTCCCAGTTCCATTACTGTCGAAAATGCTGATAATCCATCTGAAGTGTTAGAGATGGCATTCCAGCAATTATTGTCTGGACCTGAACAGCAAGCGGTAGCCTCGGCAATTCCCGAAGGAACTGAGCTACGGAATCTTTCGATCAAATCTGACGGAGTGCATCTAGATCTATCTGAAGACTTTACCACAGGGGGTGGCAGTACTTCGATGCAAAGCCGCCTCGGACAAATTATCTATACAGCCACCAGCTTAGATCCGGATGCTCAAATCTGGATTAATGTGGAAGGAAAACCCCTTGAAGTCTTAGGAGGTGAAGGGTTGATCGTCGATCAACCGATGACTCGCCAAAACTTTGAAACAAACTTTCAACTTTAAGGTCAAACAACCATGATTAAAGTTTAGCCTGAGGACAAGGAAACAGGGAACGGGGAACGGGGAACAGTAAGGTTTTGACGCTTGTTAACTGAGTAAGCTGTTCGGCATTTAAACCTTAAATATCAATAATGGCGCAATCCTTGTAGTGCGTTTAGCGAAGCCATGCCGCAGGCTTTGCATCTTGCTCGCTACTAATACCCATCTTGCTCGCTACTAATACCCATCTTGCTCGCTACTAATACCCAATTTAAATGCATGACAGCTTACAGCGAACAGAATTTATGTCCCGGTACTTAGATCGCCTGTTCGGTTCAATTTTTGGACAAAAAAATTCCCCTTCTACCCTTTGTTCGTCAAAGTAAAGTTCCGAAAATGGCGGGCTTGTTGTTCGATGCGGGTAGCGAGGCGATCGCACACTAAATTACATAGGTCAAAAATCAGCTCATCTTCTACCTTGTAGTAGGCAGATGTGCCTTCAGTGCGGCGGCTAAGTATTCCCGCCTGTAGCATCACTTTCAGGTGCTTAGAGACATTTGCCTGACTCGTCTCTGTGGCTTCTACCAATTCTTGGACACATTTTTCACCTTCGCGGAGTAAATTGAGCAGGCGTAGACGCATAGGTTCACTTAAGATACTAAAATACTCAGAAACTTGTTGGACGACCTCTTGAGGGACTGTTTTTACTCTTGGCATCGGTCTAACCCGAAATTAGGTGATCATCAAATTTTAGCCTATTTTTGGTCAATTGATAACAATAGAGTAATCATCAATCCTTTACATCGCTCATTTACCCTGTATTGATCCGCATCAACGGTTGACCATATTCAATCGGTTCGCCATTTTCGACCAAAATTTCCATCACTTGTCCGGATATTTCGGCTTCAAGTTCATTCATCAACTTCATCGCTTCAATGATACAGATAGTTTGACCGACGCGAACCTGATCGCCAACTTCGACATAAGGGGTGTCATCTGGCGATGGTGCCCGATAAAATGTGCCAACCATGGGCGACTTCACCTCTTCCCATTTTGACTCCACTCCTGGAGACGGTGTAGCTGAAGCTGTTCCCGTTTGAGCCAATGGTGCTGGTTCAGGTGTGGGTGTGGAAGGGGGAGGCGGTGGGGGAGCCATTCCAGCCACCGCTGTTCCCACGCTGGACGCTACAGCGGTATCTGTTCGACTCACTGTTGAGTCGCTAGGAGGACTGGCGGATAATCCTTTACGTACCGTCAGTTCAAAGTCATCACTTTTCAATATCACTTCCGCAATATCGGTTTGAGCGATCGCGGTTAGCAGTTCACGGATTTGGTTGAAGTCTAATGGCACAACTAAATTAGGGAGATAGGAATTCTGGAAAAATTCAAGGTTAGAGTTCTACATGATACCTCAGGCAGGATTGATCACGATTTGAGCTGGGCAAAAGCGGTGTTTGGATATTCACCTTAGCTGTTGATTGATTGGTTCAGATCCATTTACTCGCGACCCAGATAGGAATCGTTACGAGTATCGATTTTAATTCGCTCGCCGACGGAAATAAACAGTGGTACCATCACTTGCGCTCCCGTAGACACCGTAGCGGGTTTAGTACCACCTGTGGCGGTATCACCTTTGACACCCGGATCAGTCTCCACAATTTCCAGCACCACGGAGTTGGGTAACTCCACTTCCAGGACTTGATCATTCCACGTCACCACATTGACTTCCATCCCTTCGGAGAGATACTTGACGCGATCGCCAATTTGCTCTTCATTGAGGCGATTTTCCTCAAAGGTTTCCATATCCATAAAGACAAATTGGTCAGCATCTTTGTAGGTATGCTGCATGGTGCGTTTTTCTAGGATGGCTTGGGGTACTGTTTCCCCAGCCCGAAAGGTTCTGTCCATGACATTCCCCGTCTGAACATTTTTCAGCTTGGTGCGGACAAAAGCCGAGCCTTTTCCAGGCTTGACGTGGAGAAACTCCACCACCCGCCACACCGATCCTTCTAAATCAATCGTGACACCCGTGCGAAAGTCGTTACTTGAAATCATTGTTCCTCAAGGGTTGGGGAATAGTGTACGCAAGATATTGTAGCTGGCATTGAGGTCAGCATTAAACGTAACGCCCACATCAGACTTGTCAAACCCCTAATTCGCGACGGCTGACGGCTTCGGCATAACTTTGGGCATAACATTCGGCACTCTATTATACCTTTGTAGAAGAACATTCCCATAGTTAATTCGGCAAGAGAGGTATTCGCGCTCGGATGTTTTGGCACGGACACCCCGTATGGCAAGATGAAGAATATCTGTTTCAATGCTGTAAGTTAGCCTCAACCTAATGGTATTCAGCCTTAGGCGATATGTTTATGCGACCTTTAAAAATTCTCAAGCTCGATTGGTGCCAACGTCTGCTCAAAACCAGTTTTGTGGCGCTGCTACTGGTGACACTCTCCGTAAGTTTAAGCGGTGCCTGGTGGAATTTTGGTAATGATCAACAACCACCTGCCCGAGAAAGTCGCTTGGCGCAAGGGAATGCGATTACTGATGGCAAAGCCCTACTGCGGTATGCTCTGCCCATTGAAAACCAAGCGGTGCGGAACGTGCAAGCAAGTCTCGAAGATATTGCCACTCAGTTACGGGGAAAGCGCTGGAGTCCGATTAACCGGGATATCACCAAAGCGGATGTAATTTTGAGCAATCGCCCGGAAAAAGTGCTGGCTGACATCCCAGAGGAGCAAAAACCGCAAGCTGAAGCGATCATTACCACCATGAAAGATGATATCGTTTCACTCCGAGAAGCAGTTGAAGCCAAGGATAAAGAAGCCGTCTGGATTGAGCGAGGCAAAATCCTTGACAAGGTGGGTGAACTGGAACGAATGATGGTCAAGGGATTTCCTTTTGAAGTCCCCTCAGAGTATAGTAATTTACCTCAACTCAAAGGTCGCGCCACGATAGAGATAGCTACGAATAAAGGGGATATGACCTTAGTCGTTGATGGCTATAGCGCCCCGGTTACGGCGGGTAACTTTGTTGATTTGGTGCAACGGGGTTTTTATGATGAGCTGGCAATTACCCGTACTGAAGACTTCTACGTGCAAACTGGTGATCCACCTGGACCTGAAGAAGGATTTATCGATCCCAAGACAGGTGAATATCGGGCTATTCCCTTTGAAGTGTTAGTCAGGGGAGATGAGGAACCCATCTATGGTATGACCTTAGAACAGGCGGGGATTTATTTAGATGAACCCGTGCTTCCTTTCTCCGCTTACGGTGCTGTCGCCATGGCGCGTCCAGGAGATGATCCCAATGGGGGTTCGTCTCAGTTCTTTTTCTTCAAGTTTGATAGTGAGTTAACCCCTCCTGGTTTTAATGTTATGGATGGGCGTTATGCGGTCTTTGGTTATGTTGTTGAGGGGAAAGACGTATTGGACAAGCTAGAACTCGGCGATATCATTGAGTCAGCTACAGTTGTTCAGGGTGCTGATAATTTGGTTGAACCCGACGTTGCAGCTTAAGTACAATGGCACGCTCAATAAGCCGTTTGGAATTGCCAAAACCCTTGATACTGAGGGGGTGACAAGGGTCTTGAAGGTACTACTGGGTGTAGGGTGTAGGGATGTAGGGTGTAAAGTGTAGGGAAAAATTGACGCTTCGACTTACCTCGACGGTCAGTGAGCCTAGTCGAACTGCGCTCGGTACAAGTCGCTCGCTTCGACTCCGCTCAGCGTCAACACCGAATTTCGACAGGACTTCGGCGTGAGCGCTTAGTCGAACGCTCAATTGCCGCGGAGTCGAGGTGTTGAACTAATCTCAGGGAGTCACCAAAAACTCTATACCCGATCTCCTCTGATGGGCTTTTGTGTTCCTTACAGAGCCAGCCCCACACCCCATACCCCACACCCTGCCTACTTTTGACGCTAGCTTGTCACCCCTTCAGCCCTTGATATCCCGTAGGGTGGGCAATGCCCACCAGCCTCATCTGAGCGTGCCATTCAGGTTAAGTTGACACTCACCCGGTTAAAACGCGGGTGATTCTTCCGTCACAGGGAGGCAGAGTTTTACATCTTCTAGGATGAAACCTTTACCCTCAGAAAGCTTACCTACCGTGTGTCCCACGGCTTGCAGTCCTTTAATTTCTATAATGCGAGCGGATGCTACATCCCGATCACATTCATACCCACAATACTGGCATTTGTGTACCCGTTGAGAGAGCTTTTTCTTACCTGTATCCTCTAAACAGTTGGGGCAAGTCTGACTTGTTCCGGCTGCGGGTACTTTCTGGAAGTACACACCCCGCTTAAAACAACATTGAGATAGGATATCGAGAAACTGACCCCACCCTGCATCTAGGCAGTGTTTAGCTAAAAAGCCTCGACCTAACGCTTTCAGGTTGAGTTGTTCGGCAAATATCATATCCGCCCAATCACAAAGGTTATGGGCTAACTCCCAATGGTAGTTTTTGCGGTGGCAAGCTATTCGCTCATGTAGTCGTGACACTTTGGCTTGTGCTTTGGCGCGATTGTTTGACCCTGGACGCTTTTTAGACACCTTCTTTTGCAGCGATTTAAGCTTGCCTTCTAGATGTTTAAATGGTCGTGGATTGGGAAACGTTCGCCCATTAGACAGGGCGGCAAAGTGCATTAAGCCGACATCTATTCCCAGTGATGTACCAGTCGGACTGATTTCAGGCGACGCCCTGAGCTTGCCGAAGGGCACATCTACTTTCCATTGTAAGGTTAACTGTACATACCAGCCGGATACCCGTCTGACGATTCGTGCTTGTTTAATAATTGCATCATCGGGAATTGGACGGGATTGGATGAATTTAACCCGCCCAATTTTAGGGAATTTGACAGATCTCCCTTGAATGGGATCTTTTCCCATTGATGGAAAAACAAATGACCGCATCCGACCCGCTTTCTTAAACCGTGGAAACCCTCGCCCATTCTCCCACATTCCCTCAAATGCCTTTTGCAAACGCTTAAGGGTTTGCTGTAGCACTTGTGAGTGTACCTGCTTAAGTGCAGGAATATTTTTTTTAGCCTGAGTGAGACTTTCGCACTGACTGGAATAGTTGGGTGCTGGTGCATCCGCTGGTATAATGTACTCGTATTTAATCGAACAAGCGTTTAGTGGAGACTTACGGGAATTTGCCCAATCTTTCCGCTCACAAAGGGCATAGTTATAGACTCGACGACATTGTTCTAGCCACTCAGCAAAAGTGGCGACTTGAGCGGTAGTTGGTTTTAGCTTAAACTCG
Organism: Coleofasciculus sp. A1-SPW-01; assembly: GCF_040217205.1. Classification (NCBI taxonomy): domain Bacteria; kingdom Bacillati; phylum Cyanobacteriota; class Cyanophyceae; order Coleofasciculales; family Coleofasciculaceae; genus Coleofasciculus; species Coleofasciculus sp. A1-SPW-01. The sequence continues at coordinate 12,093 of NZ_JAVJNP010000141.1, forward strand.
TAAATCAGATTAAACACTTGCTCGACAATATACAATGTTTGCTAACATTATAATACACTATTAATTGAGGAGGCTTAGAAAAAATATACTCGCAACTCAAGTGGCTAGGCTGGACGCCTTGCGGCAATTGAGCTTGTCGAAATTCGGTTTCATCCCTCGGATAAATCACGAGGGAGCCTGCACCATCGCTTGTACTGTAAGGATCATCGGTTTGTTTCCTGTTCCCTATTCTCTGTTCCCTGAATATGCCAATTATTGACTTGCTATTGGTGATCACTTTAGGTGTTTTAGGTATCTTGTTCTTGCAAAAAGCCACCCGAAGTCAACAAAAGCAATTAGAGGAAACGTTTTATCAGTTATTAGAAACGGAAAATAGCTGTATTTCTCTGATTCAGTTGGCTGCAGCCGCTAGGGTTGAACCCGAAATCGCACAGCAGTATTTGGAACACCAAGTTCAGGTGTTTAATGCTATCCCAGAAGTTGATCCGGATGGAGATACCTACTATCGCTTTCCGAAACTACATCGGCGTATGAATGAATAATGAAACCCATAAATTGACAAATGAGCAATGATGTAATTAGAGATATTGGAGAACAGGGTGTTTTAAAACGATTACAGCGCTTTTGTCCCTCAGATATTGTGGGTGATGATGCGGCGATTATGCCAAATCCAGAACCGGGGCAATTATTAGTGGTGACAACCGATGTTTTAGTAGATGGAATTCATTTTAGCGATCGCACGACGTCGGCGGAAGATGTGGGTTGGCGTGCGGTGGCGGCAAATTTATCGGATTTAGCTGCAATGGGTTCATCGCCTCTGGGGATTACGGTTGGCTTGAGTCTTCCGGGTGATGTGGCGGTGAGTTGGGTTGAACGACTCTATCAAGGTATGTCTGAGTGTTTACAGCCGTATAATACGCCCATTGTCGGGGGTGATGTTTGTCAGTCTCCGGTGATTACGGTATCGATTACTGCATTTGGTCAAGTCTTACCCCAGCGCGTCATGCGGCGTTCTAATGCTAAAGTCGGCGATGCGATTGTGGTGACAGGAGTTCATGGTGGATCACGAGTTGGGTTGGAATTGTTACTTAATCCGGAATTCGGCAAAGACTTGAATGAAAAAGAGCGATCGCGTCTCATCCAAGCTCACCAACGCCCTAAACCAAGACTAGATATCTTACCTCAACTCTGGGAAAGTCTAGCCTCCCAATCTCCAATCCCCCTAACCGCAATGGATAGCAGTGATGGACTAGCGGATGCGATCGCCCAAATCTGTCGAGCGAGTGGGGTGGGGGCTGTGGTGAAACGGGATGCGATTCCTATCCCCTCCGTATTACCTCAGCTAACGTCTCCAGAACAAGTTTGGGATTGGGTTTTGTATGGGGGTGAAGACTTTGAACTGGTGTTATGTTTGTCTGAACCATTGGCTCAGGTATTTGTCGAAAAATTTGCAGCCGGATCAGCCATTATTGGTTACATTACATCCGGTAGGTCGGTTTGTCTCCGGGATAGTACAGGAAAGTATGCGGATGAATTATTAACCCTAAGTCGAGGATTTCAGCATTTTTGAAAAAATCTAGACAATTCGATTAGTTTTTGATACTATTATTTCATAGTGGGAAAATGTGCGCTCATATATATAAGCTATTTCTAATAATCTGTAAACGTTCTCTGTTTTCCATTCCTCCTTGCTACCCATTCCTAATTTAAATGCATGACAGCTTACAGGGCTTTTAAAGTAAGTTAGGTACACAGACAGATCCCCGACTTCTCTAAGAAGTCGGGGATCTTGCTTAACCTTGAACTACTCAAACCTAAGACAGCCCCCTAGTCCGCGCAGGCGGACTTTGTTTGTGTAGCAGCGATTTCAATCGCCTCCTCTTGCATGGGGTGATAAAGGCGGATGTGGTATTAATAATTGAATGATGCTCTAATCATAATCAGTATCTTCCATGTCTTTGACCGCTTCGTTGATGTCTTCTGCCATAGCCGGTCCGGACTTAGAATCTTGAGATTGCTCCATCTTTTCTTTATTCGCTGATCCTTGAACCGTATTCGTACTTTTATTCGCCTCCGCTTGTACCTGTTGCATAGAACGCGGTTCTTGTTTGACGACTTGTTCAGCCTTCTCGACTATTTCGTCTAGGGTTGTGCCACCTTTATCAGAGCCACCCACAGCCACTGCTGGCAAAGCATTTGATAAAAACAAAAATGTACACAGTGAAGCAGCAATGAGAAAACGCACTGGACGTGCAGAAAAGAGTTTTTCGCGGATAAATTGCATACTATTGATTTCCATGTAGTTCGACAGTCCATTTTACCTGTCAGATTAAACGGAATACATTCCCCTGATGTAGGATTATTTGTAACTGTGTATTTATCACCTAGGTGATAACTAAAATTATACTTAAGAGGGATGTATTCACCAAAACGGTTTAAATTTTGAGAATGATTCACCCCAATCCTGCTAAAAATCTGGGTTCTCGACGCCCTTTGGGTAAAGTTTATCTCGTCGGTGCTGGACCCGGAAGTATGGCATACCTCACCCTACGCGGGCAACAACTTCTTGGTCAAGCGGAGGTATTAGTCTATGACGCTTTAGTAGACACCCAACTTTTACAATTAGTCCCCGCAAATTGCCGCCAGTTTGATGTGGGAAAGCGGGGGGGGCGTCCCTCAACTCCACAAGCAAAGATTAATCAATTGTTGGTTGAACAATGCCAACAAGGAAAGCAAGTCGCCCGTTTAAAAAGTGGTGATCCCTTTATCTTTGGTCGGGCTACATCGGAAATTCAAGCGTTAACCGATGCCGATTGTGCCTTTGAAGTCGTACCGGGGATTTCCTCTGCCCTAGCTGCACCATTACTGGCAAATATTCCCCTGACTGATGCGGTTTTGAGTCGCTGTTTTACTGTCCTGACGGCGCATCAACCCGAAGCCTTAGACTGGGAAGCATTGGCGCGAATCGATACTCTGGCTATTTTAATGGGTGGGCGTCATTTAGCCACTATCGTTCAGCAGCTACAGCGTTATGGCAAATCCTATCAAACCCCTGTGGCGGTGATTCGGGCTTGTGGACAGACTCAGCAACAGGTTTGGGTAGGAACCCTGTCCAGTATTGTTAAGCAAACGGCGGGTGTCTCCCTGTCTCCGGTGGTGATTGTCGTGGGAGAAGTGGTAGGATTACGAGACTATTTGCGATCGCACCAACAGTTACCCGTTGAGTTTACCCCAAAACAAGAGACAATAGGCGAGGACATTAATAAACGTAGTTTCCCGCAGATGCTTCAGGGTCAAACAATCTTAGTCACTCGTTCGGCGCAACAGTCGAGTACATTTCGGGACTTGTTGGAGAAAGAAGGCGCAACGGTGATTGAAATGCCCGCCTTGGTGATTACACCGCCGTCGAGTTGGGACGCCTTAGATCAAGCCATTACTAATTTATCCGATTTTGATTGGTTAATTCTCACCTCAAGTAACGGCGTCAAGTACTTTTTTGAACGATTGCTGACACTAGGAAAAGATAGTCGTGCGTTATCCGGCGTCAAAATTGCTGTTGTGGGCAAGAAAACGGCGGCTAGTTTAAAGGAACGGGGATTACATCCAGATTTTATTCCCCCAGATTTTGTCGCCGATTCTCTAGTTGAACATTTTCCGGAACCCTTGGCGGAACAAACTATCCTGTTCCCGCGTGTAGAAACTGGGGGACGAGAGGTTTTAGTCAAAGACTTAACTGCCCAGGGTGCTACTATTGTGGAAGTAGCAGCCTATCAGTCAACCTGTCCAGGGGAAATAGCACCCCCAGCTGCGGCAGCGTTGCAAAATCATACCGTCAATATTATTACCTTTGCCAGTTCTAAAACCGTCAAAAATTTTAGGAAGCTTTTGGACAAAAACAGTAATCATCCACTCTCGCTTTTGGAAAATGTCTGTATTGCCTCCATTGGTCCAGAAACCTCTAAAACCTGTCAACAACTCTTAGGACGAGTGGATGTAGAGGCGCAACAGTATACCTTAGAAGGGTTAACCCAAGCCATTGTACAATGGGTAAATCAAACATAAATTGCATTCTGGAAACCGCAGCCGCACTAATTGCCATAATTTGCCAGAGATTCAACGCCCCCAGCAAACCGCTTACAGGCGTCCAAACACGACGGGATAGGAATTTCCGTCGGTTGTAATTGAATCAACGTACCGCAATTGGCGACGGAATATAGCTTCTAATGCTACCCTGAACGAAAAAGTCAGCAGCAGCCATGATGACAGAGCCAGAACTCGAACAGACGACAGCAACACCTGAAACACCTGACACACCTAAAAAGCCTGAAACACCTGAACCACCTGAAACATCGGATACATCTGAAACACCTGAACCCCCTGAAACATCGGATACATCTGAAACACCTGAAACATCTGACACTCCTGAAACATCTGACACTCCTAAGGAGGAAACAAAGGAATCAGAAAATGATGGAATTATCTTCCAAGCGATTGGAATCGTCGTCGGTGATGTTAGCTGGTCAGACGAGGGGCGGGCTATGCTTACTATGGCGGGTCGAGACTATCCCTTGTTTTATACATCTCGATTACGCAAGGCTTTCAACGCTCTGAAACTGGAAATCAAAAACACTGGCGAAGCGACTCAACGATTAATCGTTTATCCCAGAGTCACCCACTTTCCTCAGCGCACCAAGTCGCATCAGATTTCCTTTCAGTTGGTAGGATTCTCGAAAGGAGAACCCGATGGTGTTGCGGCACAATTGGACGATTTTGAGTTTCAGCTTCGTGGCTTGTGGCAATTTATACCTGTTTGTCGAGGACCCGTTGTCTCGATTTTCCGTAATTTCAATCGCGATCGCTTAGATTATATCAAGCAAGCTGAACCCGCGCAAAAGGTGAGATTTATGAAGGCGTCTCACCTACCGTTGATGTGGAAAGATTCTCCGGTTAAGCCGTTCCGATTCAATCCCAAAACCCCCAAAGAGGAGCAAGGACATCCGGCATTTATTCAAGTCAAGGCTAAATTTTTGCCCACTCGGAATCTTTTTGAGTTTGATGCTCTGTTAGCACCACCCTTGGATAAAGCACCTAAGTTTTTGAAGGCGTCGAAGGCGGATAAGACAGCCGTACAGCAGGAGAAACGGCAGAATAAGTCACCGCAGAAGCCGAGTACGGGAAGGCAGAAGCCAGAAGGTAAAGAACAGCAGTCAGAAGGCACAGAGCAGAAGCCGAGTATAAAACGGCAGAAGCCATACAAAAAGCCGAAGGTAGAAACGAAAGAGCAACAGCCTAGTACAGATGAGCAGAAGCCAGAAGCCAAAGAGCCGAAGGTAGAAACGAAAGAGCAACAGCCTAGTACAGATGAGCAGAAGCCAGAAGCCAAAGAACAGAAACCTACGACAGAGGAGCAGAAGCTAGAAGCCAACAAGCCGAAGCCAAGTAAAGTTAGGAAGAGAGTAAAAGCCAAGGAGCAGAAGCCAGAGGACAAAACCGAATAAGGTTTGCTGAATAAGTGTTGTGGTGAGGGGGAGCTCTTGAAGCAATGTAGAGACGTAGCATGCTACGTCTCTTAGCTGGGGGAGCAATGGTACATTTTCGGTGATTCTATCGCCATAGTTGTTATAGATAGTCTCACATTTCCTTGAAGATGAACAACTTTCTCTACGGCTCAAAGCATTGATGGCTATTGATAGAACTGTTCGTCAGTTAAGGGAATGGTGTCTAAATTTAAGGTTACAGTGTTCATAGCTATGCCCAAACTTAAATCATATTTCAAATTCCATATCTTTATAAATAGGCAGATAAAGTTAAGCTAAATCCCGGTAATAGGGTTTCCCCCGATAATTCTGTCGGCAGATTTCGCATTTCTACTGGCTGTCCCCAGCGATAAATTTCCACTTGTCGCTGTTGAGGATTAATTAACCATGCCAATTGCACTCCAGCATCCATATACTCTTGCATTTTGTCACGTAACGGTTGCAAATCGTCTGTGGCTGACCTTAATTCGATGACAAAATCCGGTGCAATCGGGGGGAATTTGCGCCGTTGTTCAGGCGTTAGCGCTTCCCAGCGTTCTCGGCGAATCCAAGCGGCATCTGGGGAACGTTTCGCGCCATTGGGTAACTTAAATATTGTGGAGGAACTGAAGGTATAACCTAGGGCAGTTTGTCGGTTCCAGAGTCCTAAATCGATAATTAATTCAGCTTCTCGATTTCCACTTTCTCCGCCAACGGGTGGCATAATAATTAATTCTCCATTCGCCGTCGTTTCAAAGTTAAACTCGCGATTATTTTGACATAATTGATAGAACTGTTCGTCGGTTAAAAGAATTGTATCTAAATTTAAGGTTACAGTATTCATGGTCTTTGCACTCGCTTAAATTAAATTTAAACTTCCCTATCATTGAATCTACAAATAGGCAGATAAAGTTAAGCTAAATCCTGGTAATAGGGTTTCACCCGATAATTCTGTCGGCAGATTTCGTATTTCTACTGGCTGTCCCCAGCGATAAATTTCCACTTGCTGTTGTTGGGGATTAATTAACCATGCCAATTGTACCCCAGCATCCATGTATTCTTGCATTTTGTCACGTAGCCGTTGCAAATCGTCGGTGGCTGACCTTAATTCGATGACAAAATCGGGTGCAATCGGGGGAAATTTGCGCCGTTGTTCAGGGGGGAGCGCTTCCCAGCGTTCTCGGCGAATCCAAGCGGCATCTGGGGAACGTTTCGCGCCATTGGGTAACTTAAATATTGTGGAGGAACTGAAGGTATAACCTAGGGCAGATTGCCGATTCCAGATGACCAAATCGGCAATCAGTTCAGATTCTCGATTTCCACTTTCTCCGCCAACGGGTGGCATAATAATTAATTCTCCATTCGCCGTTGTTTCAAAATTAAACTCGCGGTTATTTTGACATAATTGATAGAATTGTTCGTCGGTTAAGGGAATGGTGTCTAAATTTAAGGTTACAGTATTCATGAGCTTTACCCAATATTATCAGTCTAGTAATAGCAGTTATAACATCTGTACAAAGTCATAACACCTCTCGCTTTCTTCCCGCCAGGGATTCTAATTCCTGGCTAAACGCTTAAGTCGAATGGCACAGACTTAAGGCTGGTGGGCAGTGCCCACCCTACGGTATATCACGAATAAACTGATGTGCATTTAAATGATGTATTCTCTGTTCCCTGTTCCCTGTTCTCCGTTCCCTTTGTCTACCCTGATTTCCACATCTAAAAGGCATTATTGAATAGATGCCACAACGCCTAAACTTTCATTCGCCAGTCTGTCTACAGCACACACCGCATAGGTTCCCGGTGCTAATTCTGCCTCGGTTATCTCCTCTGGCAAAATTTTGTGCAGTGTCCAGTTTTCGCCTTGCTGCTGATACACTGTCCAAGAGCGAATCTTGGCGTTAATCGCTGCATTCCAAATTAGCTTATTTCCAATCACTCTCACCCGAACCGGAATCGCTGGCGGTGTATCACTCAGCCACGACATGGTTGGAGATAAGGCGGGTTGATTATAAACAGACGCTTGGAACTTTTCAACCACTCCAAAACGATTTTCATTAAAGACTTTCATGTTATAAAAGATATTGCCCAGGGAGAGTTTGGTGGCAAGGTTGCGGGTAATATCAACTTGTCGTTCATATTCCAAAAATGACCAGTCCTTATCATCCAACATACTTAACCGATTGCCGGGATAAATATGGCGCTGTTTCGGGTTATTATCAGTCCACCATTCCAGGAGAACGGGATAACTTTGGGCTGGGGGGTCAATACGCCAGTACAATTGCGGGGCGATATAATCAATCCATCCTGCTTCTAACCATTTTTTCGGGTCAGCATACAGGGATTCATATTGATCTAATCCTTTAATTTGAGGCGGTTGTCCGGGACGATAAATGCCAAAGGGACTAATACCAAATTTAACCTGTTTTTTTGTCGCCTGTATCCCTTTATAAAGGCGCTGAACCATTTGATTGACATTTTCCCGCCGCCAATCGCTTAGGCTAAGGGTACCACCTTCGGCTTGATAAGCATTGTATGTTTTATCATCGGGGAAGTCTTCCCCCGCGATGGGATAGGGATAAAAATAATCATCTAAATGAATGCCATCGACATCGTAACGCCGCACCACATCCATGATTACGTTATAGGTTAAATCTTGAACTACTTTCACCCCAGGGTCCATCCACTGCTGATTGCCATATTTATACACATATTCGGGATGAGTGACGCTAATGTGAGGGGCGACACTGGCGGAACTGTGGGAAGAGGTTTTGGCGCGGTAGGGATTAAACCAGGCGTGGAGTTCAATATTGCGCTGATGACAAGCCGCGATCGCAAACTCTAAAGGGTCATAATAAGGATCGGGAGCTTGACCTTGTACTCCAGTAAGCCATTCACTCCAGGGTTCTAACTCAGAGGCATAAAAGGCATCACCTGTAGGTCGAACTTGTAAGATTAACGCATTTAACTGAAGTTCCGCCATGCGGTCAATAATTTGTAATAGTTCCCGTTGCTGTTGGGCGACAGACAAGCCTCGTTGGGGGGGCCAATCAATGTTCCAGACAGTAGCCACCCACACCCCGCGAAACTCCCGTTGATGGCTCAGTTTCAGGGTTTGCTGGCGCACGATAATATAGTCTGAACCAATGGCGTCAAGTCTCCCAGTATAGACTAACGCCTGGTAAATAAACGCCGCAACATCCGCACGAGTGGCGGCTTTGAGGGGATTGAAGCGCTTAAGCTGGGGATAATTCACCACCATTCCCGTATTGGTTGCGATCGCAATCCGATCAATAGCATAGTTGGGAATCTCACCAAAATCATCATAGAGTTCCGGTAGGGCGGCTTTCACTTCCGTTAATCCAGCAGTAGTTATCTCCAATCCCGTGATCAGAGACACCAACACCTCCACTCTGGCTATACTCGCCTCTGGGCGAAACCGATTTCCCGGATACCCTGACATAAACCCAGTTTGATACGCCCTAGCAATCGCCCCAATTGCCCAATGTTTGCTGGGAACATCCACAAAGGGAACATTCGGGCGTTTACTCGGTTTAGCAAAAGCATTCTGCAACAACGCCGCAAACTGCGCCCGACTCATGGGATCATCGGGACGAAAACGCCCATCCGGAAAGCCACTAATCATACCCACCTGGGCTAACCCTTCAATAAAAGAACGCGCCCAGTGGTTTTGGATATCGGGGAAACGGGGAGTTGATGCTGCCATGAGGATTGGTAACCTAGCTAAGTAGTTGGACTTTCATTAAAGTTAACGGTAGGGATCATCATTTGTCATTCGTCATACTCGAAGAGCGAGAAGCAAGCTACGTCATTTGTCATTTGTAAGGATTTAAGGCGGGTTTACCAAACTTAATTTAGTTGAGTTTATTTCCACTAACCTAGTTAAATAACACTGATTGAGTAGGCACGAATATTTTAATCGACGGTGGCAATGGTTAAACGATGGTGCAAAGCCTGACAGATAAGCATTCTATCAAAGGGATCACGGTGTAATAAAGGCAGCTTGATAAGTTGAGCAACACTATCCTCATCAAGACTCAGGCTAGCAATTTGATGGCGAACCCGCTGTTGTGGTAAATAGATTTCGGGTGACTGCGGCAGAGTTAGCTTGTTTAGCTGATATAGGACTTACGCAAAGCCCCTATGTGTAGGGTGTGTTAGCGTAGCGTAACGCACCTTTCCCACTTAAGCATTTGGGGAGCATCAAAACCCTTGATATATCGTAGGGTGGGTTGAGCGAAGTCGAAACCCACCAGCCTTAAGCCAATAAAAAGGAGAACAAAAGCGAACTTCCATAAAAACTCAAGCAAATTTCATTAAATCCATACTTGTGTCATCTTGTCAAGACATAAGATTTCATCAGTTGACCGTTAATTAAGTTGCCATTTATTATTTGCCCGTAATGGATCACTGACTTTAGTTTAGGTCAAGGAGACAAACTGGGTTTAACCAACGGTGTCACCTTTAACGATTTGTTCTTCCAAGGGAACGAGATTCGGTACAACGGTCAAACCTTAGCTATGTTGAGTGGAATTAATACATCAACGCTGACTGAAGACGCTTTTGTATCCATTTAGTCACCATTGTAGAGACGCGCCATGGCGCGTCTCTACATATTGGATTGATGTTTGCTGAATAAAAACCACCAAAGTTCTGCACCAATTAATACAACTCCCCCTAAAGTAACACTCACTTTCAGGAGTAACGGTTGCTCAATTTTGCTAAATTGACTCGTTTTCTGGGACGGATGTTCTGATAGTTTAGCCGTAGCTGGATTAACAGCAACTCCGAATATAAGTCCTAAACTAATCAGATAGGCTAAGATTTTAGGTTTAGTTGCCATTGGTTTGATTCCTCCTCAAGGGTAGTAAAGGGCGACCCGATAAAGTTGAATAGATTTGAGTTGTTCATTGATTTCAGCGGGTCGCCCCTACAGAATTTTGGGCTTAAAATTCCGTAATCGTAATGCATTTGTGACCACAGAAATTGAACTCAGTGCCATGGCTCCCCCGGCGATAATAGGATTCAACAATACACCAAATAATGGATAAAGAATTCCCGCCGCAATCGGAATCCCTGCGGTGTTATAAACAAAAGCAAAAAACAGATTTTGGCGAATATTTTGCATCGTGGCTTGGCTGAGTTGAATCGCCGTAACCACCCCGTTTAAATCCCCAGAAATCAACGTAATATCACTAGCCGCCATAGCCACATCCGTACCCGTACCAATAGCAATTCCCACATCCGCTTGGGCTAAGGCTGGGGCGTCATTAATGCCATCGCCTACCATAGCAACAATACGATTTGAATGTTGATTGTTGATAGTGTAGGGGCGGGTTTTACCGATAAGGTTTAGGAAAAAACCACTAATTTTACTAAACCCGCCCTGGCTATTTGTTGATTGTGGAGTCTTCTTAATCGCTTGACTTTGTAGGGAACGGATGACATCCGATTTCTGATCGGGGCGCACTTCGGCAAAGACGTGCTGGATACCAATTTCTCGTGCGATCGCGTCTGCTGTTTGTTGATTATCCCCTGTTAACATCACTACTTGCAACCCCAGGCGTTGCAGTTTCTTTACCGCCTCGACGGAGGAGGGTTTTAAGGCGTCAGCAATACCGACTAATCCCTCCATCTTACCATCCACAGCAATCCAAGCCGTTGTTTTTGTCGCCGCTTCCCAGGTTTGTTTCTGGGATTGTAGGGATTGAGTATCAATTTCTAATGCATCCATCCAGCGTTGAGTACCAATTTGGATGAGGTGATTCTCCACTTCACCTTGTACGCCCATTCCGGCTACGGCTTCAAAGTTTTGTACGTCGGGTAAGGGGAATTCTACGCCCTGTAATTTGGCATAATCAACAATGGCTTCAGCTAAGGGATGTTCTGAAAGCCGTTCTACAGCGGCGGCTAATCGGAGCAGTTTAATTTCATTACGATTAGCTGTTCCTTTGACAGTAACATAGTTAGTTACGCTGGGTTTTCCTTCGGTAATCGTTCCGGTTTTATCCAGAACAATTGCCTGAAGTTTATGAGCGAGTTCTAAACTGTCTCCCCCTTTAATTAAAATCCCGTTTTCTGCGCCCAAGCCAGTGCCAACCATAATCGATGTCGGGGTAGCTAATCCTAAGGCACAGGGACAAGCGATAATTAAAACCCCAACCGTTGTAATCGTGGCAAGGGTAACATTACCCATGACATTAAACCAGATCAAAAAGGTCGCGATCGCAACCGCAATTACAACGGGTACAAACCAGCCTGTGACTTGATCCGCGAGTTTCTGAATTGGGGCTTTTGACCCTTGCGCCTCTTGCACTAATTTGACAATTTGCGCCAATACCGTATCTTTTCCCACTCGTGAGGCGCGGAATTTAAAACTCCCGGTTTTATTAATCGTAGCGCCAATCACTTCATCGCCAGCTTGTTTTTTTACCGGGATAGGTTCACCCGTAACCATGGATTCATCAATCGTGGATGCACCATCAACCACTTCTCCATCCACAGGAATCTTTTCCCCAGGGCGCACAACAATAATATCATCGACGATTACCTGTTCAATGGGAATATCAACCTCTTCTCCTTTCCGAATTACCCGCGCGGTTTTTGCCTGTAATCCCATTAACTTACGAATCGCTTCTGAGGTTTGACCCTTTGCCCGATTTTCCAACAGTCGCCCTAATAAAATGAGGGTAATAATCACGGCGGCGGGTTCATAATAGATATCTGGGGACAAGCCTTGGGCGATTAAAAAGCCAGGAAAAAGGGTAACAAATAGAGAATATAAATAAGCCGAACCTGTCCCCAGCGCCACCAGTGTATTCATATCCGCGCCATGGCGTTTAAAGGCTTTCCATGCGCCGACAAAGAAGGATTGACCACACCAAAATAGTACAGGTGTACTTAAAACCAGTTGCACCCAGGCATTATGCAGCCAGGAGGGAAAATAGGGAATGTGTAATCCTGTCATCGCCGGAAGTGAACCAACCACGAGGAGGAGACTGATAACGCCGCCGACGATAACTTTACGTTTGAGATCCCGTTGATGGGCTTCTCGTGCTTCTTTTTCGGCGTCGGTGTCTTCACCCATTCGGGTGGTATCTAAGGGATGCGCCCCATATCCCGCATCGGCGACGGCTTTTTGGATGGTGTCTAAGGTTGTCGCTTTGGGATTATAGGTTACAGTTCCTTGTTCCATGGCAAAGTTAACATTACAGTCAACAACGCCAGAAACGTTTTTGATGGCTTGTTCAATGGTGGCGGCGCAAGAGGCGCAACCCATTCCTTGTAGTCGTAGATGGCTGGTTTCCATGGTTGACTCCTGGAGATCTGCAATTTGGGGCGTTTGGGGTGCAGGGGTGCAAAGGGGCGATAGCAGGTTTTAAGGTCTTAAGGGTGTTATAGATATAGGATAAAGTCTCCAGTAGACTGGAGAGTCAAGAGCTAATTAGTATCGTTGCTGATCTGGTGGGGTAGGATGGTTGTACTGCAACCTGTGTCGATAAGGGAGATGGGTTGAGTATGAAGGATGATCAGGTCGATGTTTTGGGATGAAATCCGAGAGGGGGTAGGTGTTTTTTTGGGCGAGTCTTATTTTCGGGCTGTATTCCTTGTCTGATCTAGGTTTGAGGAAATTTGCCTCAGGGTGAGGTTCTCGGAAATCTTGAAACGTTTACTGGGAGTGGATTTGGGAGTTTTTTTTTGAGATGCCTCTTGTCTAGCGAAGTCTGAAATGATATCTTTAATGGAGTCTCTCGGAATTTTACCTTGAAAACTAAATACAGCAAGCGTTTCAGAGGTCGGCAGTCTAAATTCCCCTGAATCCCTATCAGGGATTGAAACGACGGTATTCCTTCTCAGTAATAGTACCAGCGTCTAACGTCTAAATTCCCCTGAATCCCTATCAGGGATTGAAACCAAAATAAAAGCATTGGTATGGCGCGAACTTCCGGTCTAAATTCCCCTGATACCAAGTTGCGTTCTATCATGTCATTCTGAGCGAAGCGAAGAATCTGGACAGATGCTTCGCGTCATTCCCTTTCACTGCATTCTGCTCAGCATGACAGATTCTACCTTGGAGCAAGAAGGAAGCGGTATTCTAGGGTATTTTGGAAACCTATTTATATGATGGTTCCCCTTCTCCCTTGATGGGAGAAGGGGTTAGGGGATGAGGGTGAAACGCTTCCCCTGTATTAGTTTCACCTTAAGTTGACACGGGCACGGCAATGCCGTGCCCCTACAATTATTGGAATGTTGGAATTTCCGTGAATCCCGATGAGGGATTAAAATTAGCGCCGGGAATGCGATCGCGTCTGAAACCAGATAATAATTCCCATAATCAGCAGCATAAGAGAAATAGTACACTCATTAAGAACCTCAAACAAACCCTGGCGAATGGAATTTGTGAAACCCGCGCAGGCGGGTTTAGTTTGTGTAGCTGCGGTTTGAACCGCCCTTCTCTTTCAAATTCCTCTAACTTCTCGCCTTAAGCAATAGCTTGACAATATCTGAAATAATATCCTGCGGTTTTTCATGCTCAGGTAAAGAAACCCTAATTTCTAACGTTCCTTGGCTGTAAGCAAGTCTTGCTGGACGTTTTTCTCCTAACTCTGCCAAAATAGACTCAAATTCCTGCCAGTTGACATTAGGAATTGTCACAGCACTGCCGGGTGCTAGTTGCATCTGGCTAACGGGTTTAACAATTGGGGAAAGAGCCGTCATACTATCAAAAAATTACAAATTCAGTAGAGACGCTCTACTAGAACGTTTCTACTGAAGTCAAAAAAGCCGTTATTAACTCACTAATTTTACCATTTGTTGAGCAGTTTGTAGCCAATTCGTTTAGACAAGCGCCTTAGCTACTATTCTCCAAACAAACTCTTAATCGCATCTCCCAAATTTTCAGCAGCATCTTCTAGCTCCGAACCGGCATCTTCGGCGCGATTTTTAACCATACCTGTATCTTGTTCCGCCCGCCCTTGGACTTGTTTGGCTGCACCTTTAATATCTTCCTTAGCTTTGCCCATATTTCGTTCTACCGTGCCAATATCTTCTTTGGCTTTCCCTTGAATTTGGTCGCTGGTTCCCGAACCAAATACTTTATCAACGGGGTTACTATCAGCAATGATAAATTGTGTCGTTTTCACGGTTAAAGCCTGGGCTGTAGGCATGGGATTAAATAAGGTGCCTGTCCAAGTCAATGCCACTAATGCCATCGACAAAAGAACTGACAGTACCTTTTTAGCCCGGTATTGTTGAGAATTTCCCGAAACTTGATTAGTTATCCTGAACATACTTAATTGAGAATTTAGAACTTGAACTCTCGAATGATAACCCATTCAACCCTGTTCAGGATTCATCCCTTAGATAGACATTTTGATTATTTGACCTGATTTCGCAACCAAGTCAACCAGGTTTCTAATCCTGCACCTGTTTTCGCCGAAAGCCGAATAATCGTAACCTGGGGATTAATTTGACGCACGTTAGATTCCAGACGGTTGAGATCAATATCCAGGTAAGGGGCTAAGTCAATTTTGCTAATTAATAAGCAGTCTGCTTCTTGAAACATGATTGGATATTTCAATGGTTTATCCTCTCCCTCGGTGACACTTATCAGTGCAACCTTGCCATGTTCTCCCACTTCAAATTCAGCCGGACAAACCAGATTACCGACATTCTCGACAAAAACGAGATCAAATTCCGCTGGATTGTAGTCTGCTGCTAAACTGTGAAGTCCTCCTGATACCATCTTTGAGTCAAGATGACAGGAACGCCCGGTATTAATCGCAATCACAGGAACACCGTATTGACGCAGCCGTTCGGCGTCTAATTCAGTTGTCATATCCCCTTCAATTACTGCCATTTTTAAGTCAGGATTCAGGGCGGCTAAAGTACGCTCTAACAGCACGGTTTTTCCCGCACCGGGGCTACTCATGATATTTAGACAGGTAATTCCCCACTGATCAAAATGGGCGCGATTGTGATTTGCTCCCGCTTGGTTAGCGTGGAGTAAGTTAATTTCTAAAGCAGCTTCAACGGTTTGGTGCATTATTAGATAGATAGCTTAAATTTCAACACAAGATTGAGTATATTCAATCCGATCAATTTTCAGTTCTCGTCCCGAACGAATATCCTCCATCGGAGATTGACAACTAGGACAAGAATAGTGCAATCCGATTTCGGGTTTGTATTCCTCTTGACAGGCGTGACAGAAGGCGACCAAAGGCGTCTCGTGAATGGCTAATTTTACCCCCTCTAAAAAACCCTTTTGAGTCTGTGCCGCAAACGCAAATTGCAAACTAGCCGGTTCCACACAAGTGAATTGCCCCACTGTTAGATGAATCGTATCAATTTGCGGACGAGAGGGTTGTTCCTCCCACCATTGGCGGACTGTCAAAATTAACGCTTTGGTCATATCGGTTTCATGCACGCTTTATCCCTCCGCCAATTTTCTCAATTTCTGCCATTTTCTACTTAAATGAATTAAACCCATTCCACCATTTCAGCTTGATAATTCATGTGAATGTAATCAGGCTTCTCCTGGCGAGGAAGCTGACCCGATACGACTAAATGACCCATCGTATCACAAATCACCCTGGTTGCCATGAGCGAGGTCATATCACTAATATCATAGGGTGGTGAAACTTCGACCACTTCTAACCCACAAACCGGAACATTTTGGACAATTTTCTTGAGCAGATAGAGGGCTTCACGGGGCAGTAACCCACCAGGTTCGGGCCACCCGGTTCCGGGAACAAATCCAGCATCAATACAATCAATATCAAAACTAATCCAGACACAATCTGTCCCATCAGTGGCTCGTTTTATCGCAAAATCGGCTGCTGCATCTAATCCCATTTCTGTAATATCAGTAACAGTGAGAATATTCGTCGCCCGTTCTCGACAAACTTTAACCCCTTGACGCGGTACTTGCCAGCCACCAATTCCCAGTTGGACTAGGTTTTTAGCCGGAGCATTTTTGATATTAGTGGCGTGAAACCAGGGACAGGTATGCATCCGTTCATCGAGATCGGTTTCTTGGGTATCGACATGGCGATCAAAGTGAATAATGCCCACTTTTTTATCCCCCAGATGCCGACAAATTCCCCGCACTGTGGCAAATCCAATGGAATGATCGCCGCCTAAAATAATTGGGAATGAACCGGAACTAAAAACGTGAGCAATTCCCTTGGAGATTTGATCAAAGGACTTTTCATTATTCGCCGGGATGGTAAAAATATCGCCCACATCACAGAGGGTAATTTGTTCGCGTAAATCAACGCCTAATTCAAAATTATAAGGCGTATACAAGGCACTAATCCGACGAATCCCTTGGGGACCAAACCGCGTACCCGGGCGATAAGTTGTACCGGAATCATGGGGAACCCCGATAATCGCTACGTCATAATTGCCAACTTGACGTACATCTTCTAAATAGGGCGCTTTCATAAAGGTATTAATCCCAGCATAGTGGGGCAATTCACCTCGCGAAAACGTAGGAATCGTGCGATCGCGGATACTTTCAGCGGCTTCTAAACCGTAGTCTAACCCTTGGTTGACTTCTTGTTGCCAGCCAGTTAAAGGAAGCTGTTGTTCTCGTTCTAAAGCACGTTGAGCTTCGCTGGGGTATCCATTGGGGTTGTTATTCGGGCGTTGAAATGGAAATGACTCACTCATAAATTTCTCCAGATTAATGTCACCAAAAAACAGGAAAAATACCCAGAAGTGTGGCGACTCTTGCCTTCGCCAACATCTCCCGGGCTTTTCTCCCGCCGTGGGGCTACTGATTTAGTAATCCGTGAGGATTGATAAAATCTTTTTTGGGTAGCCTGCTTCTCTTGGACCAGTCATTTCAGCGGTTGAATCCGAAATCGGAACCCTAGAAGCTAATTCTATTTCGCTTTCTTTATAATTACTATTCTCTGATAGTAACAAAATGTATGAAAAGTTACAAAAATCCATTTAAATTGGCTTGGGTAAGCGAATCGTAAACTGGCTACCCTTGGGTGACGTACCCAGTGCTGCGCTTCCTGACAGGGTGGGGCTTCCGGCGTTTTTCACGTTTATCGGTTCCATGGGAAATATTCCTTTGGCTTCGGTTCTCTATAGCAATGGGGTGAGTTTTGCTGGGGTAATCGCGTTTATTTTTAGTGATTTAGTTGTGTTCCCGGTGATTCGGATTAATGCCAAATACTATGGCTGGAAAATGGCATTCTATATCCTGGGTGTCTTTTTAGCGGCGTTGGTGGCGACAGCGATTGTTATGCACTATGGCTTTTCCCTATTCGGGCTTTTGCCAGAAAGCACTGGGCAGAGTCAAGCTGAGACACAACGTTTTGCCATTGACTATACCTTCTGGCTGAATCTTGCCTTTCTCGCTGTCACCGGGGTTCTGGCTTGGCTGCGCTGGGGTGGCAAAAAAGAACACAAAGGTGGAATGCATCACGGCGGTGGTAAGAAAAGTATCATTGAGCGGGTGCTGTTTTGGCTGGCGATTGTCTCCTATATCTGGTTAGCTGGGGGTTTGATTGCTGCTGTTATTAAGTAGAGGTTAGGTTGAATGTCACTGACTTAAGCTGGGTTCGTAGTAGGCACTTTAGTGCCATAAGCGCTGAAGCGCTTACTACAAACTCTAAACTGAAGTTCCCCCCATACAGATGTACTGCACCCAGGCTAAAGCCTTATACCGTAATGGTTTGAACGCTCAAGACCCTCAAAAAACGTACCCATGTAGCACTTGCAAAAATACCGCGTTGGCGGAGCCTGTTCCGAAGGAACGTATCGCGGTATTTTCGCAATATGACAAGAGATCGGTTGAAACCCACGCTACATCAAGGTTTCAGCGATTGTACATAAGTAGGGCGGCTAAAAAATCGCGGAAACCCAGCAAAATATATCTAGGGCTAAAGCCCTTACTACAAAACCAAGCTAATCTATCAAATTAAATGTGCCACGCCACTACACTGATCAACGCTTTAACTCTAAGAATGTCACTTCCCAAACCAATCGAGGTTGAGCATAGCCAAGTAAGTAGGTTCGGGCTTGTTCTAATTGGTGAATGATTTGGGTATGGGGTTGGTGTTGCCAATACTGATGCTGTAAATAATCCACTAACCACAATTGGGCTTGGGGATCAAGGGTTTTATCAATTTCCTTAGCCAGTTCTAGCGCCATACGGGATGAGTTGGGCAATTGGTTCAACTTTGCCAGTAATTCTGGGGGAATGGCTTGCAGTTGTTCAAACGCCGCGATCGCTTCTCCGGGACTCCCTTGGGCAATGGCTAATATCGAGGGTTCTTGGAGAATCTGCTGATAACCCGTTTGCTGTAGTACCTGTGCCATGTCGTCTTGTGCCAATCGGGAAAAGGGAATGCGTTGACAACGTGATACTAAGGTGGGTAATAAGGCATCGGGACTGGGCGCGATTAAAATTAATGTGGCGTTTCCAGGTTCTTCTAGCGTTTTGAGCAAGCCATTGGCGGCTGATTCTGCCATGGTTTCCGTCTGTTCTAGCACCACAATTTGGCGGGAGGCTTCTAGGGGAGAACGTCCTAAAAATTGGCTAATTTCGCGAATTTGTTCCAAGCGGATTTGCGGGGGGGCTTTGCGCTTGAGTCCTTTTTCTGCGGCTTCTTTGGCGGATAAGCGAATGCCATTGTGTAGGTAGGTGGGTTCAACCCAGAGGAGATCCGGGTGGTTCCCCTGTTGGAGGCGTTTCTGGACTAAGGGTTGTTTCTGGGGTGGAATATCTTGACAAAATAACTGTTCAATGAACCACCGGGCGACTAGACCCCGCCCGACTCCAGGAGAACCGACAAATAGATAAGCTGGGGCGATGCGGTTGGCTGTCATTGCCCCTTCTAAGAGTGCGATCGCTTGTTTTTGTCCGATTATTGTCATTGGTCTTATGTCTTATGTCTTATGTCATTTTTCCATGACATCGTGTATTTAAATCCGTTGACGTAACACCGCCTGAATATCTCGTTGTACGGCTTCAGGGCTTTGATTGGCGTCAATCCGGACAATTCGCTGGGGATGCTGGGAGGCTAATTGGGCAAAACCCTGCTGTACTCGTTGGTGAAAGGTTAACTCTGCTTGTTCCATGCGATCGGCGACGCCCCGTTCTCTGGCTCGCTGTAAGCCTATTGTGACATCGACATCTAACCACAAGGTTAAATCGCTTTCTAGCCCTCCTGTGGCGATGTGGTTGATTTGCTCAATTAGGGCTAGGTCAATCCCTCGTCCATACCCCTGATAGGCAATTGTTGAATCCGTGTAGCGATCGCACAAAATAATTGCCCCGGCGTCAAGCTGAGGCTGTAACAATTCTTCAACATGCTGCGATCGGTCAGCAGCGTAGAGGAGGAGTTCGGTGCGGTGTTGTAGGGATGAGGACTGTTCTTGGAGTAAGAGTTGACGTAATTTTATGCCTAAGGCGGTTCCTCCGGGTTCGCGGGTGATGATCACAGGTGGGGGGTTGCCGCTATTGCCCAGCATGTCGAGTATGCCACTGCTGAGGAACCAATCGCGCGATCGCTGAATTTGGGTGGTTTTACCACTGCCTTCGACTCCCTCAAACACAATCAGCATTTCCCCTTATCCACGCCTCATCTGATTACATCTCTCCCCATTGTCACCCAAAATCATGTCCTCAAATAAAGTGAAAGATGGGCAGATGTTTGTCCCGATGGAATCTACCGTCAAGAGTATGTATACTTTATTGGTATACCTATCCAGCCAAAGACCACAGCTAGGTAGGTGACTTTAGATAGCCGCCGTAGGAGCTTGGTAACCAAGCCCGTACAGGTGGTGTTAGCCTGTGGACTGGTTAACACTGAGCGTAGTCGAGGTGTTCAGTGCTGTCACAGCCAGAGTGAAGCAGGAAGTAAGTACCTCCAGATGCCCACTTGTGGGTTGCTTTGGATAGATCTTATGTAATGATCTAGCTATCTGACGCCAAGGGTTAAATATGGCTCGCTACACTTGTTCATTTACGGTTGCAGTTTCTCCCGATCACCTTCAGCCATCGTTGATTGAGGTTTTACAATCCTGCGATTTCGACATTATTTATGATACGGGAGACTATATCATGGCACGGGAGATCCCCGGTCATGTTGCCTTTGCCAAACTCGTGACAGTGGAAGTCTTGATTGACAAATCGATGGCTACCGATCAGGAAATTCGCATGAATTTCGTGATCAAAAATGAAGAGTTGCCCTTACAGGTAGACAACCACTGTCACGATAAGTTTTATGAAGTTCAAGAGGCGGTTGCCCAAAACCGCCATTGGCAACTCTTAGAAAGTGTTGCTGGTTGACATCCTCTGGTTTTGTTTCAATCCTCTGGTTTCAATCCTCTGGATTTCCCTGATCATAGTTGGGCTAATAATCAGGGTGTCCAGTCATCTGGATCTCCCCCCATCATATTTGGGCTAATCAGGGTGATATCAAACTCATCGGGAGGTCCAGTGGGAACAGAGTCTCGCTTGAGTATGTAATATTTGGCACTAACTTGAGGACCGAAGACGACTTCGTCCTCATCTTCAAGATCGTGGGCTTGAAGTTTACGACCGTTAATTACGAGTCCGTTGGCGCTGGCTTTACCTTTGAGGTTACCATCGACAATGCGGTAGTAGAGACTGCCGTCCTCTCGTTCTCGCCGCACTAAGGTGGCGTGTCGGCGAGATACAAATTGTGAGAACAAACGAATATCCACATCCGGATCTCTGCCTATAGAATAGACGGGTTCCTCCAAGGTATATTCCTTGCGTCCTTTTTCGTCTTCAATAATTAACAGATGGTTTTGATTGGATTTTGCAGGCATTGAACATCGAAAAATAGGGATAGAGAGTGCAGTTAATTCACTGTCGCTGTGTCTATGCTTTCTTACATTAGCAAACTGCTTAATAATCTTTCCTTAACGTATCAAGAAGAAATGACCGAATTGCCGACCTTCAACTTGGTCTTCCCCCCATTCAATCATCATAAGCATTAATGCAGATCATGGCATAGACTCTAATGTTACAATTTTGTGACATTTTTTTACACTGACCCTCCTGGAGAGCCTGTAGGCTTCCTTTGGGGTTCTGCTAATTGGCAGTGCTTCCGGCTTTTATCATGAGGACTATGTAATAACTCCTCTCTGGTGATCTTAATAGCTGCGTTACACTCCCGGTTTAGAAGATCCCACAAGTAGGCTGTAAATTCGTACCGATAAAACTTTCTCAATTTGGCTATCATGTTCACCCTACTTTCCCGCTGGATACCGGACTTTGTCCTGCTCCGCAGAAAGTCCATGCTTAACATGGGCGGGGAGGAAAGCGGGTGATAACCTAAGATTTACCAGCCTTCGCCGCTTGGTAAGCGAGACTTGAAAAGAATCATCCAGACACCACCATTACTTTGTATTCTACTACATACTACATAAAGGTTAGGACCCATTGAACGAACGGGTGTGAATTTTCCCAGTCTTGCCTGATGATGCGGGATAAAGGATGAGTATTTTACCAAGACCCCAAACCCCACACTCTACACCCCGTTGTCAGAGTTCCAACCTCGACGCAATAGCAGAGAGTTGCTAACTACAGTCACTGAACTAAATGCCATCAGTGCGCCAGCTACAGCCGGATTGAGAGCGATACCAAATCCGGGTAGCAGTACACCAGCCGCTACGGGAATACCCAACGTGTTATATCCCAACGCCCAGAAGAGATTTTGGCGAATTTTGTTAAAGGTAGCGCGAGACAGTTGAATCGCCTGGACAATATCCAGCAAGCCGCCAGCTTGAGGACTGTTAGCGCTTGGTTGCATAAGAATAATCCCCGCCGTTTCCCGGGCAACATCTGTGCCAGCTTGCAGGGCGATACCAACATCAGCTTGGGCTAAGGCTGGACCATCGTTAATTCCATCTCCAACCATGGCGATGCAGTTTCCCTGGGTTTGCAGTTGGGCGATCGCGGCGGCTTTGCCATCGGGACGGATACCTGCCATAACGTTGGCTGGATCAATGGCAAGGTGTTGCGCCACTTTCACGGCGGCATTGGGTTGATCTCCGGTTAGCAGCATCACCCGCAGTCCCATCGCCTGTAGCTGTTCTACGGTGGTTTTGGCATCGGGTTTGGGTAAATCGGTTAGGGCAATGAGTCCAGCCAATTCTCCATCTACGGCTAAATACACCACGGTTTTCCCGACAGCCGCTAAGGTTTGGGCTTGGGCTTGGGTGGTATCACTAATAGTCACGCCTTGCTGACGTAACCAATCTTCATTCCCCAGTAATACCGATTGATTGTCCACTAGGGCAGATATTCCTAGTCCGGCTTCGGTATAAAAATCCTTAGCGGCTAATAGAGGTAACTCTTGTTGTGCTGCTGCTGTACAAATCGCTTCTCCGAGGGGATGAGTTGTGCCTCTTTCGGCTGCGGCGGCAAGTTGAAGGAGTTTTGAGTTACCAGATATGCCATTATTCGTCTGTAGGGGCGGGTTTAGGAAATTCGCGCCAGCTATTGAGGATAAGCTTTGTTCAAAACCCGCCCTGACCGAGCTTTCACTGTACACCTCGGCTCCTGTACCCCCCGTCTCCCCATCTTCCTCTGCCCATTCTCCAACAAACAGACAATCGGTTACGGTGGGTTTTCCTTGGGTGAGAGTGCCTGTTTTGTCAAAGACGATGGTATCGAGTTGATGGACTCGTTCTAAGATGTCACCTCCCTTAATCAGTAAGCCCCGTTCTGCCCCTAAGCTGGTGCCGACTAGAATCGCTGTCGGGGTTGCCAATCCCAAGGCACAGGGACAGGCAATCACTAATACCGCGATCGCTAATTTTAAGCTCAATAGTAAGGGTGAGGTTGAATCACCGATCAGGGAGTCTCCTTCCCCTAAAACCTGAGTCCAGATTTTTGTCCCCACCAGCTCCCAAAATAGAAAGGTGAAGGTGGCGATTGTCAATACCCCATACGTAAAATACCCGGCGACTTTATCGGCTAAATTCTGCACCGGTGCTTTCCGGGTTTGCGCCTCTTCCACCAGGGCGACAATTTGCGCTAATGTGGTTTCCTGTCCAATGCGTGTGGCTTGAATGGCGATCGCACCGGATTGATTTAAGGTGCCAGCCGTAACCGGATCACCAGGTTGCTTGAGAACAGGTAAGGGTTCCCCCGTCAACATTGACTCATCCACCGACGACTGACCCGTCACCACTTCCCCATCAACGGGTATTTTTTCTCCCGGCAAAACCCGCAACCACTCGCCCACGCGAACTTGTTCGACAGGAATCTCGATCCCCAGTTCTGTGGCTGTGGGGGTGGATTTACCAATTAACCGGGCTACCTTGGGTTTCAGTGCCAATAATGATTCATAAGCCGCTGATGCCTGACGCCTTGCCCGTTGTTCCAAGGTACGTCCTAGCAGGATAAAGCCAAGTAACATCACGGGTTCATCAAAGAAGCATTCCCAGCCCAATTGAGGAAACAATAATGCGGCACAGCTCGCCCCATAAGCCGCCAAGGTTCCCAATCCTACCAAGGTATTCATATTCGGGGTTTGATGCCGCAATCCCCGCCAGCCATCGCTGATAATTGGACGCCCAGGTCCTAGCAGGGCTAAGGTTGCCAATCCCCAGTGAAACCAGATGGTGCTAAACACGGGTAACATGGGTCCATTAAACCAATGACCAATATGTCCAATGGTCGAGAGAATAACTAGGACACTAGCAATTATTAATTGCTGCAGTTGTTCCCTTGCCTCTTGTTCATGGCGTTGAGTCGGGGTGAGGCGTTCTTCTGAGGTTTCCCCGGCTTGGGAGTAACGGGGTTGGGAGGGAAACCCGGTTGCGGTTAATTTTTCCGCTAGGGTGGCGGGATCAGCCTGACTGACTTCATACTCAACCACAGCCACTTCTGTAACCAAGTTGACCTGGGCGGAAATAACTCCGGGTTGCTGTTTTAGCTGTCGTTCTACCGCACTGACACAGCCTGCACATTTCATTCCCCCAACATCTAGCGTCATTTGCTCAATGGTTGGGGTGGGGATATCGACGGCTTTTTCGGGAGAAATTTGCATAGATGTTTTTAATACCGATAGGCGTTGCGATGCCTGAATGCTGAGTTTTGTTAATACGTCTCTTTAATGATAAGGATTATTTTGCCAATGCGCTCTGCCACTAGCCAATATCATATTTTGATGACAATGCCGATGATCGGTTGGAGGTTTGAGGTGTGTTTTTGATGGGATAGGGAGGCGTTATGTTTTTCCCGATCCGGTGGCAGTTAAATAAGCATTTTCGGATCGCCAAAACCATTGATATTCCGTAGGGTGGGCATTGCCCACCAGAATATGAGGAGCGTGCCATTCGTCTTAAGTCGCCTGCTTAACAGCCAAGCTCTTCTTTTAGTTTGCGCTTCAAGTCATCAGAAATAAATAGTCCACTAATCTCCTTTGTAAGAGCCTCTAAGGTTTCTCCCTTTTCCTGACGATCTTGATATACGCCCACCAGTAAAGCTTCCAGCCCAAACTTAGATAAGGCATCGGTAGCTATACCTATGACTCCAAGGAACATGATGCCTCCAATCATTCCTCCTGGTCCGAGCATTGCTAAGGCGGCTGTGATTGCCGCTGCTCCTGTAAAACCCGTGGTAGCCATTGCAATCAGGAGAATAATTCCTGGGAATCCTAGTGCCGCAATTTTTCTAACAGCTTCGTCCATTTGATTACTCCTTTGTTATAGTTTTCGCTTTCTGGGTCTTTTCACCTCTAAACTAGCTGATTCAGGTGAGTGATTACCTCAGCAATAGCTGCTAAGACTATTGCGCTATTTGGCGGATGCTATATAAGTATTTGTTGCGTTGTCGAAGGCATAAGCCAATTTAGGTTCACAGAATCTTTACTCATATTTATCTCAGCTTTATGGCGTTAACCCTTCTTACAACAGATACTAAATATAGCTTTGATAATGACAAAATGATGAATTATTCCGGCAAATCAAACTAACAATTTAGCACACTAACTACGGAAGACCCGTTCTTTTAAATCACCACACGCGGGAGTCGGTGCTTAAAGCCACAAATGATTTCCCAGGATATTGTGTTTAACGATATCGCCCAGTCATCCGCAGAGATTTGCCTGTCCCCGTCTCGTCCAATTAGGGTGACGATTTCACCAACCTGTAAATCGGGAATATTACTCACATCAAACATCAGTTGATCCATGGTAATCGCCCCAATTTGGGACACCCTTTGACCCCGAATTAATCCGGTCATTTTATTCGAGAGATTCCGGGGAACGCCATCGGCGTAACCGATACCCACTACCGCTAGACGTAGCTGTTTTTGTGTCCTGAATGTATATCCATAACTCACCCCCATCCCCGCCGGTATTGTTTTCACTTGAGTGACCCGCGTTTTGACTTGCATGACGGGTTTTAGGTTGACTTTTGGGTGTAAATGTGGTGCGGGATAGAGTCCATAAATCGCTAATCCGACTCGAACCCAATCGTAATGCAAAGCGGGGTCAGTTAACGTGGCGGCGGAGTTAGCTAAGTGTAAGCAGGGTGGGACGATATTCGCCGCGTGAAGTTGGGCAATAGCCGCTTCAAACCGCTGATGCTGTAGTCTCATCACGGTGGGATCTGGACTATCTGCTGTGGCTAAATGGGAATAGACACTGGCTAGTTTTAAATGGGGTAATCGCTGGACTAATTGCACAAACTCTGTGGCTTGTTGCCAAGACATTCCCAAGCGAGACATCCCAGTATCGATGTTGAGATGAACCGATAAGGGTGTTTGACAACGACTTAGGGTATCCGAAAAAACTAAAGCCTGTTGGGGTGTACAGATAGTGGGTTGTAAATACCAATGCGCGATCGCACGCACTTGTTCGGGGGTATTGGTTGCGCCTAAAATCACGATGGGCGCGTCAATTCCGGCTTCTCGCAGTTGAATACCTTCTTCTACTGTGGCGACACATAATCCATAAGCACCTGTGGCGAGTGCGGTTTGGGCAACCATTGTGGCACCATGTCCGTAGGCGTCTGCTTTCACCACCGCCATGAGTTGGGTTTTGGCAGACAAAAGCTGTTTTAATTGGTTTAGGTTATGGGCAAGTGCCGCGCGATCGATTTCTACCCAAGCGCGTTCCGTTAATCCGCCAGAGACTTCCCATAAGTTGGGCATAAACCCATTGGTGGGGATGAGTTCTTGCATTTTCCTCCACTCCTCTATCACTATTGAGTATTAAACAGGTTTCCGGTGACGTATCGTTTTGAGTTTAATCCTTACCAGCGCCAATTTCGACATCCCCTAACCACTCATCATGGCATCTGGAAAGTACGCGAGGGGATTATCCTGCGTTTGGTGGATGAAAAGGGGCGAGTGGGTTGGGGAGAAATTGCCCCACTTCCTTGGTTTGGTTCTGAAACCTTAGAACAAGCCCTAACCGTTTGTCAGCAGTTCCCGTCTCAGATTACGTCAACCGATATTTTCTCGATTCCGGCTGAATTTCCCGCCTGTCAGTTTGGCTTTGAGTCAGCGTGGGATGGGTTAGTCACAAGTAATGGGGAAGATGAGGGAGAGAGTCGTATTGAAACGGAAAAAACAAGTTCGTTGTTACCCAATTCGTCGCTGAAATACAGTTATCTTTTGCCCACTGGGGAAGCCGCGTTAACCTCTTGGCAGCAAGGTTGGCAACAGGGCGATCGCACGTTTAAATGGAAAATTGGTGTAACCTCTATGGAGTCGGAACTGAGGTGGTTTGAACAATTGGTTCAAATCTTACCTGAATCGGCTCAATTACGCTTAGATGCGAATGGGGGACTTACACAGCATCAAGCTCAACAGTGGTTGCAGGTGGCGGATCAGGTGGGAATTGTCGAGTTTCTGGAACAACCCTTGCCACCAGAGGAATTTGCCGCACTCAGGGCAATCCAAGATCAGTATAAAACAGCGATCGCCCTTGATGAATCCGTTGCTACGTTGAACCAACTCAAAACCTGTTACCAGCAGGGATGGCGAGGAATCTTTGTGATTAAAGCGGCGATCGCCGGATCTCCTACACAACTCCGACAATTTTGTCAAGCCCACGATATCGACGTGGTTTTCTCCTCCGTCTTTGAAAGTGCGATCGCCAGACAAGCGGTTCTCAATTTAGCTGTAGAATTATCTCATCCCCATCGGGCAGTTGGGTTTGGAGTTAATCACTGGTTTGTCTAAGTGGATGTGCATTTCAATTCTGTATTCCCTATTGCCTGTTGCCTATTCTCTATTCCCTTTGAGAAATTTAGAATCAAAATTCAACGGCTCAACAGCTTATGATTCAAGTCAAAACTAAACAACCCGAAGGACCAAAAGCCCCCAAATGGTGGCAAAAAATTCAGTGGATTACTAAGCCGCTGGATTACATGGATGCAGCAGGACAACAATATGGTGATATTTTCAATGCGCCTGTTATTAGCAATCATTCCTGTATGTTGTTTGTCAGTCATCCCCAAGCCTTACAACAGATTTTCACCAACGATACCAAGCAATTTACAGCTCCTCCAGATAGGCTTTTGCAGCCAATTGTTGGAGATCATTCAATATTTGTGCTAGAAGGCAATCCCCATCGTCGGGAACGCAAACTCTTAATGCCACCGTTTCACGGCGAACACATCCAAACTTATGGGCAACTTATCTGTGACCTAACGGATAAGGTAATGCAGCAGGTGCGTCCCGGTCAAATCTTTGTGGCTCGTTCTCTAGCTCAAGAAATTTCTTTAGAAGTTATCTTAAATTCTGTTTTTGGCATTCATGATCCAGAGCGATTTGGTCAACTGAAAGGGCTAATTGCTAGCATGATGGATCAATTTAAATCTCCCTTCACATCAGGATTACTTTTTTTTCCAGCCCTACAGAAAGATTGGACACCTTGGGGTGCGTTTCGTCGCTTAAAGCAGCAAGTGAGTCAGCTAATCTATGCGGAAATTCGAGAGCGCCGTCAACAGAAAGACTCTTCGGGTTCAGATATTCTCACCCTACTGTTATCGGCACAGGATGAAGAAGGTCAACCCATGACAGATGAAGAATTGCATGATGAATTGTTTACTTTATTAGTAGCCGGTCACGAAACTACCGCTACTGCGATCGCGTGGGCTTTGTATTGGGTTTATCGATCGCCTGATGTGCAGAACAAGCTGTTGCAGGAATTGGATTCTCTGGGTCAACAAGCAGACCCTGTGGACATTGCTCGTTTATCGTATCTCACAGCCGTGTGCCAGGAAAGCTTGCGGATTTATCCTGTGGCTGTCTTAACTGTACCGAGAGCCGTGAAAGAACCTGTTGAATTGATGGGATATCAACTACAACCGGGAACCCGAGTTTATGGCTGTATTTATTTAACTCATCATCGCCAGGATTTATATCCAGAATCTCATCAATTTAAGCCAGAACGCTTTTTAGAACGCAAGTTTTCTCCCTATGAGTTTTTCCCCTTCGGCGGTGGGATACGTCGCTGTATTGGTGAAGCTTTGGCATTCTTTGAAATGAAATTAGTCCTTGCCAAAATTGCCTCTCAGTATCAACTAACTCTAGCACAGCAGCAACCTGAGCAACCTCAGCGACGGAGCGTAACCTTAGCGCCTAGCACGGGTGTAAGGTTAATTATGCAAGGTAAGAGATAGGGGAACCAGGGTATTTGTAGGGGCGGGTTTAGGGATTAATTTTGTTTTTCTTCCTAACTAGAATGCGCAACCCGTCCTAAGATTTTATTTGGGTGGGTTTAAGGAAATGAATTCTATTTTAATCGATATAAAACAGCGAAATAATGATTGGCTCATTGGTTTTGACAATAAGCAATTCCAAGAAATAAATCATAAATTATTTGCTCAATTTTATAATTTGTCTCTAGGTCAAACCGTTACTAAGATTATTTTGGCTGAATCTAACCCTTGGCGATTCCTTGCTGCATTGAGCGCCGCTATTGCTGCCGATTGTTCAGTAGTTTTGGGCAATCCCAACTGGACACAACCGGAATGGCAGCAGGTTTTAGCATTAGTTCAACCCGATTTAATTTGGGGAGATTTGTCACCGGTGATTCGTCAAGAGTCATTTGTCAAAAATAAGGGACAAGGGATAGTCAAGACGGAACCGACAATGGGTGTCACTGAATTGGGCGTTTGTAGTCAGCGCTTTAGCGCTGATAGCACTAAAGTGCCTACTACGAACGCTGATAGCACTAAAGTGCTTACTACGAACCCTAAAATAATGATTCCTACAGGGGGTTCCTCTGGTAAGATTCGCTTCGTGATGCACAGTTGGGATACTTTAATGGCGTCGGTGCGAGGGTTTCATCAGTATTTTGACCAAAAGCCAGTGAACTCATTCTGTGTCTTGCCTGTGTATCATGTGAGTGGGTTAATGCAATTTCTGCGATCGCTAACCACAGGAGGACAGTTTGCTAGTCTACCCTTTAAAGAGGTGGTGGCGGGGAAAGGACGAGATATTGACCCCAGAGATTTTTTTATTTCCCTAGTTCCCACTCAGTTACAACGCTTACTCCGGGCGAATGCAGCAAATTGGTTATCCCAGTTTCACACGGTTTTGTTAGGTGGTGCGCCAGCTTATGAGTCTCTCTTAACTGAGGCGAGACAACAGGGTATTCGTTTAGCGCCAACTTATGGAATGACGGAAACGGCGTCTCAAGTGGTTACTCTGAAACCGGACGCATTTTTAGCGGGGAATAATAGTTGCGGTCAAGTTCTCCCTCACGCCCACGTTACCATTTGCAGTACAACCGGGGAATTTTTGGGGACAAATCAAATTGGAATTGTCACGATTGCAGCAGAGTCTTTGGCATTGGGTTACTATTCTTCAGGAGATAAGGAAGATGGAGAGTTAACTCAAAACCATGTCCCAATCAGGGCGGGTGTTGAGGAAACGTTATCGTCAACCACTGGCGCGAATTTTCAAACCTCGCCCCTACAGAGGAATAATGGCGTATCTCTACACTTCCCCAATCCCCAATCACCAATCCCTAATAGTCATGCAACGCCTGATAAAATTCCAACGCTGCAATCCGATGATTTGGGATTTTTTGATGATCAGGGATATCTAACTATTGTCGGACGGCACAGTCATAAAATCATTAGTGGAGGTGAAAATATTTTCCCAGCCGAAGTCGAGGCGGCTATTTTAGCCACCCAATTAGTGCGTGATGTGTGTGTGATTGGCATACCGCATAATTATTGGGGTCAAGCCGTTACAGCGGTTTACGTTCCTCGCGCATCGGACGTTTCTGTGGATAGTTTAAAAGCCGCGCTGGTCAATCAGTTAAGTAGGTTTAAGCAGCCTAAATATTGGGTTCCTGTTGAACAATTACCCCGCAATGAGCAAGGAAAGGTAAATTATGAATCTGTGAAAACAACGGCTTTAGAATTTTTACCTATGGCTTAAAAATTCACCAACCTTTATCTTTAAAATCCATTCATTTAAATCTTAATGTCAGTCAAAATTAAATGCATGACAGCTTACCCGCCTCAATTATATTTACTCCGTAGAGGTCTAAGAGTCAACAAAGATGCCAGCATCGCGATTAATACATCTAAATTACCGGGTCTCTTACTCCGTTTCCACCACGTCATATCTGTATAAAGTATCTCGACTAATTGTCGATTTTTTTGAGTGGTGACGTTGACAAATTTTAAGGTGACTTCAGTATTATTTCTGTTGACAGTGTAGCCGCGCAAGTTTGCGGTTACAGAAAAATGATAATCGGGCAATTCTAGAGAAATGGGTTCATTCTCTATCACCACATTATCGGTTATCAAAATAATTCTCGCGCCACCTTCAGAAAGGTCAACCGTATATCCTTCATAAACACGGGAAATTGAATGGTTAGGATTAGAGAAATCACCAACTCTAAGCGTACAACCTGTACGCAACGGAAATCGATCCATCCCTCGGCACTCTGGCTGGTCGATCGCGGCGAGAAAAGCGATACTCATAATGATGATATTGTAGATCAGCAACAGAAAGATCATGGCAAATTCAGAAGACGCTGCGGTTTGCCACACCCCCCAGTGATAACCCACCAGATGGAGACAGAGGACAGCAATCATCAATATTACCCCAACTAGCAGGGGCCAGGTTTGATTGAGATTGTAATTTTTCGTTTCTGCTTTCACCCCTTTACGGGTGACCTTAAATGCTAAACCAAAAGGATCACGAATCGCAAATATCAGGCACTTTAAGGTAGGAAAGCAAAGGATAGTTTGGTAAACTTCATTCCAAAAGAACGAACCACAATATTCTGTTGCCCAACCTGTACTCCCAGCCATTAGTAATATCCAGGGCAAAAAATAATAGATCATTTCCGGGGTTGTAGAAACAATGGGAGAAATACCTAAAATTAGGCTCATTAAGGGAGTAAACATGAAGACTGTCCGAAATAGGGGATCGAATGTCCCCAGGAAAAAAGTAAAAAAATAGCTTTTTTGTAACCAATTCATTGTAGACCAAATGGGTATCTTATCCCCGCAGCAAAATATCTGATAATTACTGTGATGCCAGCGCGTTCGTTGTTTAAGAAAATCCACATAGGTGCGGGTTGATTCTCCCATTGAAAGCACTTCATTCAAATAAATCAAGCGCCAGCCAAGAGTTAACATAGTTGTAGAGGTAGGAGAATCTTCTGCCAGACAAATTGTGTTATATCCACCCACCTCTTCCAATGCCATTCGCCTGACTACATAAGATGTACCGCAACAAAGCACGCTATTGGTAACATCTCGACAGGATAAACTAAAACCAAAAAAGTTAGCTAAATCATCATACAAAATATGATCAACTCCTAAATTTCGAGCATGATGATCAGGATTATAAAAAGCTTGCGGTGTCTGAACTAGGGCAATCTTTGGCTGCAGAAAAAAGCCAACCGTGCGCGTCAAAAAGTTTTTGAATGGCACAAAATCAGCATCCATAATCGCAATCAGTTCTCCCTGAGTTTTGGGTAAGGCACTATTGAGATTACCAGCTTTTGCATGTTGATTATCCGGGCGCGTAATATATTCACACCCCAATTCCTTAGCCAGGGCGCGGATATTGGGACGGCGAGTATCGTCGAGAATGTAAACTTTTTTATTGGCATAGTCCATCGCTTGACAACCAATCACTGTGCGACTTACCACAGATTCGGGTTCGTTATATGTAGGAACAAAAACGTCTACGGAGGGTTGGTATTTGCCAGAGAGTATATCCTGAGAATAGCGATCAGCTTGGGCGCTGCGTTGTTTGGCATTTGACCAAACACTTTGGGGAATATGAAGGATGAACGAGAGAATACCTAGTGATTCAATAAAGTAAATCAGGAGACTAAAGGTAGCAGTTGCCAAATGATCAAAATTGAGCGTAGCGATGGTGCGCCAAATAAAATAGCGCGTCATTAATATCAAGAGAATACCCTTGACAATTAAACGAGTCCAATTATTGGAGGGAATAAAGCGCAGCAGCAAACAGATGTAGGCAACAACAATCGTCGGAAATAACAGGTTCCAAGGTTGTCCCGGCGGCTGAATAAATTCCGGGAGAGAGCGGTTAGGGAATGGATGTAATGGCGCGACTAATGAGTTAGATTTTTGGGTTTCATCGGAGGGAATTGACGGAATAATTCCTCTACTGGATGGTGAAGTTGAAAGGAGAGAAGGGCGAACATCTGGACGCAACTGTTCTGGAGAAAAAAAGGTGGGACTGTTGCTAGTCCAATTGCCGCTAAAGACTGTGCCGAAAAATAGCACGATTCCAGCGATAAAGATTGCCCAAGCCCAAGGGGAAATTAAACCTTTGGTCTTCGGTTTAGTTGAGGAGGTGGGTTGACGTTTTTTCCGCAGCATTGGTGTTATTCATATTCTTTTAACAACCTGTAGAGGCGACCCACTTGTATTAGTGTAAAGTAAACTTGAGATTCAAAAACAAGAATCCACTCCATTTATTTGGGTTTCTTTCTACTCAAACCTTTGTATCAGAAAATTTTTCTGCGGAGAATTAAGCAAATCGCTGTCAGGGTGGATTCCAGGTTCTCCAGGAAAAGAATGGGCTTCCGGATTATCTTTGGATGACTCCTCTGTTGAAAATAATGCGGGTCCAGTGCTAGTCACAGTACTGAAAAATACTGAACCGATAAAGAGAATTACGCTACTGACGAACATTGTCCAAGCCCAGGGGTAGATATGAGTTTTGGTTTTAGTTTTCGGTAAGGATTTGGGTTCGTTGAGATTATTTTTCATGGCAACTGATGGGTTATAAAAGGGTAAGTCTGTTGATTTTATTTAACTTGAAAACTGACTCGGGCGGTATACCCGACATAGCAGAAAAGATTGGGTTCACCTTTATCTGTATCGGGAGCTAGTTCAACGCGCACCTGGCTATCGCGAGGCAAATTTGGGGTGAGGGGAATCGCCACATCTTCCCCGACGGCGAGTCGCCCTAAACCCGATCGCACTAAACTGACTTTTCCTTGAAACACCTGAGATTTCGAGCCATAGAGTTCAATTGTGGCGGGTGTACCGGGTTGGAGCGATCGCAAGGCGCGTTCTTCTACGTAAACATCAACCCAGCGTCGCCCACAATCCACTACATTTCCTAGAGTGTCTCCTTCTTCCACAAACTGACCTTTTTGAGTATTGAGACGCCAAATAACACCCGTGGTTGGTGTTTTTACCTCTACCGTTTGTTGTCGCTGCATATCAGCTTGAGCTTGGGCTAATTCGGCTTGAGCATCTTTAACGGTTTGCTGTAGCGTTTGAATGATTTTCTGTTGATCTGCGATATCTAACAGTAGTTCTTGTAAGCGTATTTTCGGATCATAGTTACTGCTACTTCGATCTAATGATAAACCCACAAGAGCCGCTTTTTCCTCCGCACGGGCAGCTTCTAAGCGAGCATTCAAGCGATTTATCTCCGCTTTGCTTTCCTGCATTTCTAACTTAACTGTATCCAGTTCAGCTTTTGGTAATGCCCCTTCATTGGTCAAAAATGCTGTGCGTTTATAGTTAACTTGAGCAAGCTGATAACGCGCTTGAGCGGCTTGTAAATCTGATTGGACTTGTGCCACTGATTGTTTAGCCTCACGGACTTGTAAATTCGATTGGTTTTGATGGTCTATTTCCAATATTTTTACCAGGGCTAGCTGCCGAGATAACTGAGCTTTAGCGCGTTCGATTTCAGCTTTTTGCTCATTAATTCGGCTGGTAATTTCCTGAACTTCAAGTTGACTCACTCGTTCATTCTTCAGTGCCAGTAAAACTTTATCTTTCGTCGCTACTTCTCCGGTTTCAACGGCGAGTTTTGATACTTCTCCTGCAGCGGGAGCTTTGAGTTCAATGAGAACGCCATTAATGATAGCATCGCGACTAATCACCGACGTTAATCGGGTTTGTAGTAAACGAAACGACCAATAAATCAACCCTGCACCCGCTAAGATAATTAGGATATTGGCTAACCATGACCTTGGGGAAGTTTGTGCTGGATAGTCTTGAGTGCTACTCATGCTACAATCTCATCGGTTGTACCTGGATTTATCTGGATTTTTACTTCCAGACTTCAAACTGCTTTTGGATTTCCTGCACTAGAAAGTGAACTAGAAAATCTAGAAAGCTTGTCGGGGATTTGCGGCGTTTAGATCAAATCCGATGGCGACGTATTCCTTTTTTGTAAGTTCCTTGATTATTAATTTAGCATTAGTTTTGTTAAATAAAATCAACTTTAACAAATCTTCAAAATTACCATAATTTTTATTTTTCAGCTAAATTTTTCCGGAGCAAATAGACTACATAAAAAGGATTTTGGAGTTGTGCAGCAAGCCCTAAATAATGATTTTGCCAATCATTAAAACCCCCTGATCTGCTCGCAGATAGGGAACAGACGTACCCTTAAACCCGGTAATAAATGGCTTGTGATGCAACTGCCAATAGCTGGAACTCATATCATTGGCGATCGATTTTAAAGCCCTAAGTTCTTCCACCAGTTCAGTGGCGAGTTCGTTAATCCGATTGGCATGATCATAAGCCTGTTGAGTGGCGATCTCTACCTCATCAGCGAAGGTTAAGGGTTGCTTGGGTTTGGCGAGAGGCTGTAGCTGTTGATGTTTTTGCTCTAACTGCGTCTGCAACGCCGCGATCGCATTATCAATTCCTTGGACTTCGGCGGAAACCTCTGCGGCTACCCTCGCTTGATGACGATAAGCCGCCGCGATCGCTTTGGGTGAATTATTCTCCGGTTGAACCTCCTGATTGGTTAGAGTATCCCGTTCGTGACGTAGTGCCTCGAGTTGGGAGCGAATTGCCTCAATTTCTGCCTGTATCTGATCCATCCTGATACCACGTTGTCTAAAAAGATACTTTTTTCTTGGTGCGAGTCTACTACCTTTACATAACACACATAACACATAGGTAAGGGCACGGCAGTGCCGTGCCCCTACTTGTTTCGTAAATGCGAGTTGACCTGATAATCTGGAGAGTCAACTTATTCAAGTATACCCAGCAAAGGTTGGGCTTTGGCTTTGGGTAGGGATGGTGCGTTGAATTTACCAGAATACAGGTTTGTCCGTTCTTGTGCAACGACTGGCAAAACTTGACGCACTTGAGCCGTTACCGCCACGGTTTTGACATCATAGGTTTGGGTAGCAACCTTCGGATATAAACCAATGCCGACGATGGGAATTAACAAGCACAGGGCGATAAATATTTCCCGTGGGTTGGCATCTCCAAAATAATTATCCATCGCCAATTCCGCCTTAGCTGTGCCATAGAACACCTGACGCAGCATGGAGAGTAGATAGATGGGAGTGAGGATTAATCCCACGGCGGCTAACAGTACCATTACTACTTTAAAGGATGAGTTATAGGCATCGCTAGTAGACATGCCGAGGAAGATAGACAATTCTCCCACAAACCCACTCATTCCCGGTAATGCTAAAGATGCCATAGCACCAGCCGTAAACAGGGCAAATACTTTAGGCATTTGTTTTGCCATACCGCCCATATTTTCCATTGCCAGGGTATGGGTGCGATCATAAGTTACACCCGACAGGAAGAATAACGCGGCGGCAATTAATCCATGAGAGATCATTTGTAGCATTGCGCCATTTGTACCTAATGCCGTGAAGGAGGCAATACCAACTAGGACAAATCCCATGTGGGAAATAGAAGAATACGCCAAGCGCCGTTTCAGGTTATCTTGAGCAAAGGCAGTCAACGCCCCGTAGATAATATTGACGACACCTAAAACAGCCAGTACCGGGGCAAAGCGAATATGGGCATCAGGCAACATTTCCATATTCATCCGGATCAATCCGTAACCCCCCATCTTCAGCAACACACCCGCTAAAATCATTGAGACAGGGGCAGAGGCTTGAGAGTGAGCATCGGGTAACCAGGTATGTAAGGGAAAAATCGGTAATTTTACGCCGTAAGCAATTAAGAACCCTGCATATACCGCCAATTCCATCCCAATCGGGTAATGCTTCTGGGCTAGCTGTTGCATATCAAAGGTAACGGTGTCGCCGTAGAATGCCATTGCTAATGCGGCGACGAGAATGAAGATAGAACCTGCTGCTGTATAAAGAATAAACTTAGTCGCGGCATAGAGGCGCTTTTCTCCACCCCAGATGGAAATCAGCAGATACACGGGAATCAGTTCTAATTCCCACATTAAGAAGAATAATAGTAAGTCCTGAGCTGCGAATACGCCAATCTGGGCGCTATACATCACCAGCATCAAGACATAAAACAGACGAGGCTTACGGTTGACTTTCCAAGATGCCAGAATAGCGAGGGTAGTGACGAAGCCCGATAACACAATTAAGGGCATAGAAAGTCCA
Organism: Coleofasciculus sp. A1-SPW-01; assembly: GCF_040217205.1. Lineage (NCBI taxonomy): Bacteria > Bacillati > Cyanobacteriota > Cyanophyceae > Coleofasciculales > Coleofasciculaceae > Coleofasciculus > Coleofasciculus sp. A1-SPW-01. Next base: position 49,462 of record NZ_JAVJNP010000141.1, read on the forward strand.
TCGACTCCGACTGACCAGTTTAAGCCCAATTGGGGAATCCAGGAATAGGTTTCTTGGAGTTGGAACTGAGAGTTTTGTAAATCGTAGTGACGCCAAAAGGCATGGATGGTGAGGAGGAAGTTTGCCATGCCAACCCCTAGGGCATACCAGCGGACGGTTTTACCTTCTTTGTCAGGGATCAGAGGAATCGCTAGAGACGCCAGTAGCGGCAATAGAATAATCGTCGTTATCCAGGGAATCTGACTGCCAATCATGACTAAGGATATATGCTTATCGTTAATGTTGGTTACATTGTATTAAGTTTCGTAAAGGTTTGAGAAGAGGAGAAGCACAAGCATACCAAATCTTCACGATAAACAGGACTAATGTAAGCTTCTCTTCAACTCAGATTGAGGAGCGGCTCTGAGTGAAGCTATTACCACACTGCAACACTATTGTCAATAGTTAAATCCTTGGTTACTGATCGCCCATCCATTATCCTGAAGGATATTGGCTTAATTGCTGATTGGGGATGTGAGCGTAGTTGACTGACACAGCTAATTTGGTGCAATAGATTGGGTTCGTAGTGAGGGCTTCAGCCCTGTCGAGCTAGACGTTAGAGAACTAAAGTTCTCACTACAAACAAAGCTTTATTTTAGGTGGGTCACGCCAGTAGTTGACTGACACAGCTAAAATTGTGGATTAGATTTGACCATTGTAATCAGGCGCAAGTATGAGCGCCCGTTGAGCATGGTTTGTAGGGGCGGGTTTATGGACTTTCGTTTTGTTATTAGATGATAATGTTAAATCAAACCCGCCCCTTCCCAAGGTAGAGGCAGGTTTTCTGTTCTCCGGAGGGGCAAAACAACTTCCCCCTACAACAGCAATCACGCCAGATAATTTGCTGCCTTAGTTTCTCAAGGTAGATGTTTTGAATGGTTTAACCGGATTTGTGTTGTTTTGAATATTGTCGTTTAAACAATGCTCCAAAACCTAGGGCTGTAGCCGAACCAAGTAGAGTCAAGGGTTCAGGTACAGGCGTGGATGAGGTAGAAAACCCTTCAATTTTCAAGCCGACTAGGGAACGAGCTGCCGCCAGGTTAGGGTTAGGCGCTCCATCCGACCAACTCATCGTGGCAATACCAGAAAGAGTACTAATTTGGGTATCGCTGGAAAAATAGTTTTTCGTGATATTTTGACCATCTGGTTCAGGCGCAATAGCGGAACTTGAAACTGGATCAATATCAATTCCGTTAACCGCATCGACTTCCAAGAACATTTTAGTACCCGGAGCGACTTTCCCATCGCTGGTTGTGGTTCTTGTCCAGAGATAGAATCCATCAAAGGATGTTGCAGGTGGAGTCGCCTGGTAATATGAAATAGTTTGATCCTGAATGTTAAAGGAAACCGTATTTCCATCCCACTCCAACGTCCAGGGAACCTCTTCCTGGTTTTGCCATTCCCATTCCAATTGCTCTATTGGATTACCATCATCTTCTTTGGTGGCAAACTCCCAGTCACCTGGTTCTTTACCAGCTCTGCCTTCTAATGTCCAGTTCAAGTTAGTCCAGCCATCGGGGGGATTCCCTCCCTCCTTGACAAAGGTTACGTTGACCGCAGATGCTGGTTGGGATAGCACGCCAAAACTAATGACAGATGCTCCTACAGCTAAACTTGTGGTAATCAGCTTGTTGCGTATTAAATTCATGGCAACCTCCAAGTAATGTGGAGATTATTTTTATATCTACTGCCAAGTAGTTTAATTCTTTGAGCAGAGTTAATTCAGAAATGTTATACTAAAATATATCATTATACTTTTCTTAGTGAACTGCATATTTTCTTAATGATTAGCTTAGGTAAACAGTCAAAAAATGTTAATAAATTATAAGTTGTAAGCGTCACGCTACCACTGGCGTGGCATCGCTAAAATGGTGGAATAGATTTTACGGTTTTGAGAGGCGCAAGCCTTCATTGGTGTCAACTTAAGCTCTTGCCAGAACGCAATAGTTTGACGCAACCTCTCCCTAACCCTCCCCTGATCAAGGGGAGGGAACGTTTCCTCCTTAGTAAGGGGAGAATGAGGAGAGGGGAGCCAGAATTGCTTAATACTTGCGTTCTTGGGGTTCAAATCGGGTCATCGCCACCGATTTATACTGCAAATCAATTCCGGCTGAGGAATAGTACGCCAAGGTATGCTTCAAGAAGTTGGTATCATCCCGTTGGGGATAATCCTCGCGAGAATGGGCACCGCGACTTTCTTGGCGATTTAGGGCAGAGGTGAGAATGATTTCCCCAACCACCATGAGATTCCGCAGTTCCAACGCTTCGATTAATTCCGTATTCCAGCAGCTTCCTTTGTCATCTAAATAGATATTTTGATACTGCTGTTTCAACTGTTGCAGTTGATTTAATCCTTCCTGCATTAATGCCTCGGTGCGGAAGACACCACAGTATTGAGTCATACAGTCTTGGAAGTTTTGACGCAGTTGACCGATGCGTAGGCTTCCGGATTGACCCAGCAAGGCATTAATCTTATTTTGAGCAGCATTGAGGTAGACTTGCTCATCAATGTCGGGTAATTTGCGGTTTTGAATATATTGCGCGATCGCAGCCCCGGTTCGTTTGCCGTAAACCACGCATTCTAGCAGGGAATTACTCCCCAAGCGATTGGCACCGTGAACTGAGACACAAGCGGATTCCCCGGCGGCAAAAAACCCTTCAACCAATCCATCGGGTCCACTTCGCACCTGTCCATCGGTATTGACGGGAATGCCACCCATGGAATAATGGGCGGTAGGACGCACGGGCATCGGTTCGTATACGGCATCAACGCCAACCAGTCGGTGGGCTTCTTCCCAACAGAAGGGAATCCGACTCATGATCTTTTCCTTGCCCATGTGTCGCAAATCCAGATAGACACAAGGACCTCCAGGATTCCCATCTGGATGCACCCCGCGACCCGCACGAATTTCTAATGCGATCGCGCGTGAGGTAATATCTCGTGGGGCGAGTTCCATTTTACTGGGGGCATAATTTGCCATGAAGCGATCGCCTTCGCTATTAATTAGATACGCCCCTTCACCTCGTACCGCTTCGGAAATTAACACTCCCACCGGATATAACCCGGTTGGATGAAACTGGACAAACTCCATATCCTCCAACGGCACCCCAGCCAACGCGGACATGGCTAAACCATCCCCCGTTGAGGCAAAATCATTGGAGGTGGTATTAAACACCCGTCCATAGCCCCCAGTGGCAAACATCACCGCCTTTGCCCGTACCACTTGTAGGTGAGTCGTCAGGAGGTTAAACATTACCACCCCTTTTGCCTGCCCATCTTCCAAAATCAGCCGCATGACGTACCATTCTTCGTACACCGTCACGTCGTTCTTGCGGAGATTACTTACCAGTTCATGCAAAATCGCATGACCCGTTTTATCGGCAGCATAGCAGGTACGGCGATGGGAATGACCCCCAAAAGCACGTTGGGCAATGCGACCATCAGGTAAGCGGGAAAAGAGTACCCCCAGATGTTCTAAATCAATCACCACATCGGGGGCTTCGCGGGTGAGGATTTCCACCGCATCTTGATCCGCCAGATAATCCGAACCCTTAACCGTATCAAAGGCGTGGGCTTCCCAGGTATCCTCCGCATCCACATTTTTCAGCGTCGCCGCCATTCCCCCTTGCGCCGCAACGGAGTGGGAACGAATCGGATGGGTTTTGGCAACCAGCGCCACATTCAGCTTCGGATCAGTGCGTTTAATTTCCAACGCCGCCCGACACCCGGCTAAACCACCGCCGACAATAATGACATCGTGTTCTCGCATCTCAACTCGATTGAATTTCTGCTGTTATCTATCTTGACTGATTAGTGACATACTCCTACACCAACTGAGTCAAGTATGGTGTAGGCTTCCAAGACAATCCGGAAGAGAGCTTAGGAGACTCTTGGCTTTATTAACGACACGGGATGCCCCTCCGCGCCGGAACAATACAAAGATGTGTTCATACCTCTGTACTGCTAGAATTTTACCCGCCCACAGATGCGACTACGAGTAGTCGGTTTCTGGACGGAACCCCATATTCGGTGGTTGTCAAGGTTCAATGCACAGGCAAGCGATTAGCTTTTAATTTTGTTTAACCTATACGCTACAATCGTAGCACATTGAAAGCACATTGACAACTATGAAACAGGTAACAACACGAGTATCAAATAGAGAATATGAACACCTCGCCAAGTTTTGTCAAGTAACGGAAAGAACTCAATCCGATGTTATTCGTGAGTTGATACGCAGGTTGTCAATCTCAGGGGT